>NZ_KB891263.1 GCF_000373365.1 Parafrankia discariae | reverse complement strand
GCGGGCTGGCGGGCCGGGCGGCTGGCAGGTCAGGCGGCGGGGGCGGGGGCGGGGGCGGGGGCGGGTCAGGCGATGCGACGGGCGGCGTGCGTCGCGAACTCGGCGGCGTCCAGCCTGAGCACGTGCACGGCCTCAAGGACGACCGCCTGCTCGCTGGCGACGTACTCGCCGTCCACCCGCCCGATGACCTCGCCCAGATGGATCACCGCCGCCGCCTCCGCGGGCCGGTTGCGGACCTTGGCGATCTCGGCGAACGCGGCCGCCCGCCCGGCCTGCGGATCGGTGACGAGACGTCGCAGGTGCTCGTCGAAGAGGGCCTCGAGATCGTCCGGCGGGAAGTGCGACATGACCGGGTCGCTGGCCACGAACGCGCGCAGCCCCTCACGTTCCGCCGGGTCCACCCGGCCGTCCGCGGCTGTCACCAGCGCGCACATCGCCACCGCGGCGTCGCGGAAGGCGTGGCCGCGAAGTTCCTCCCGCCGCGCGGCGAGCTGCGCCCGCAGGGACGCGACGGAAAGCCGACGCCCGAGCCGCCCGACCTCACCGGCGCCCGGCGCGATGCCCCGCCAGACGGGCCATTCCTCGATGGCCCATCTGCGCACCGCCGTGGCGACCGGCAGCGGCCGGATCCGGGTGGTGATGAGCAGATCGGACTCGACGGGAACCAGGTCGTACCCCTGCCAACCGGACGGGACCGGTACCGCGGCGGGCCATTCGGCGGCGAACAGGATCGTCAGGGCGTGGCCCCGCGCGAGGTCGGCCGCGTTGCCCAGCTCGCCGCCCGCGTGCTCGGCCGCGCCGACGAAACGCCAGCCGGGCGGCCGCACCGCGGCCGGCCCACCGGGACGCCCGGCCGGCCGGTGGGCGGGGGCGGCGCCGAGGACCCCGAGGCCGCCGAGACCGGCCACGTGGCGGGCCAGCGCCTGCTCGGTGTTCTCCCCGGGTTCCACCGGGCCGCCCGGCAGCATGTGCCAGGTGTCGTCGGGCGGGCGGGCGAGCAGCACAGCGCCACCCATCCGGACGAGCAGGCGGGTCTCGAGCCGTATCGAGGCGGGCGAGGACATCGCGGTGAACCTCCCGGGGCCAGGACGAGGAGCGCGGTGCCCGCGTGGACAGGCCGCGCAGGACATCATCCCCCAGACGGGTGGTCCGCCGGCACGGGCCGCCGCGGCCGCCCGGTCACGGATGTGGTCCGGCCGTCACCGAAACGGACCGAAGCCGTCCGGCGGCCCGGAGCGGTGGCCCGCCGGTGGCATGAGTGGCCGGTCGCGCCTCGGCGCATCGATTCATCGCCGCTGGTGTAGTCCGGCGCATGTCGGGCATACCTACAACACGGACGAAATCTGCTTCCCGGCCCCGTTCTCGACCCGAGAGCGGCAGTAGCCGAGCCGCCGTCCGGTAATCCACCTTTCACGTCCTTGGAAGGACGGTGCGACATGCGCACGGTTGTCGCTGCGGCGGTCTTCGTCATCACGGCGGGGGTGGGCTCCGCCCTCGTCGGCGGCGCGGGCGGCGCCACGTGGGGCTACGCCCTCGTCGTACTGATCTCCGTCGGCGCCGCGTGGTTCGCCGGCCGGCACGCGCCCGGCAGCCGGTTGGGACTGGGCGACGGCACCTGCCCGGAGTGCCGGGGTGAGGGCCGGGCCTTCTACGGCAGCGGCCGCACGACCTACCGTCGCCGTTGCCGGGCGTGCCGCGGCTCCGGCTCGGCCCCCGCCGACCTGCGGATCCCCGAGGCACTGCTGCACCCGGGCACCCGGACCGACGGGGAGACCGTCCCCGTCGGGCACTGACGCCCTTCCGTCACCCGGCCGGCTGCGGCCAGGTTCGGTCGCGGACTACCGCGGGCGAACCGGCCGCGGCGAGCCGTACCCGACGTACGCCCTGGTCCGATAGCCCTCGGCGGCGAGCCGTCGATGCTCACGGCCGAGCGTGCCCGTCAGCGCCTGGAACTCGAAGCTGTCCCGGCGGCGGCCGACGTGCAGGGCCAGCCGGGCGGTGAGCGCGATCAGCCCCGGATCGTCCGTGGCGACCATGGGATAGCCCGGTCCGGCCATGAGGACACCCAGGCAGCCGGCGAACGCGCCGTGCCGGTCGAGCCTCGACCGGCGTATGCCGGTCGCCGTCGGCCTGGCCCGGACGGGTCCCGGGCACAACCGGACCCGGCAGCCCGGACGGGCGAGGTCCCGGCAGTCCCCCAGGGTGCGGGCCAGGCTGGTCCGCAGCAGGGCACCGGCCGTCGGGACGTCCCGGCGCAGCTCCTCCAGGGTCGCCAGCATCGCGTCGACCGCGGCCGGTTCGGCGCTGTCCAGCATGACGGTGTCCAGCGTGACGGTGGCGCCGACCTCATGGGCGCGGGCACAGACCTCGGCGGCGTTCCCGTGGGCGATTTTCGCGCCGTCCCGGGGTACGGCCTGGCCGACAGCCGCGAGCCGCAGGCTGATGTCGAGGTCGTCGGCGATCCCGGCGCGGTCGGCGAGGTCGAGCAGGGTCAGGTAGGAGGCGGTCGCGGCGGCCGCCGTCTCGGCGTCGGCCGCGACGGCCCCAATCCGGTCGATGCTCGCCAGCACCCGGGCGTCCGCGACCTGCGCGGCGCGGGTGAGCGCGTCCACCGGACCGGCCCCCGCCCGGTCGAGGCGGTCGACGAGCGCCCTGGCCGCGGGAACCCGCCCGGCCAGCTCACGGGCCCGCTCGGCGGCCGGCGGTCGCGCTGCCCGCCGCTCGGTCCGCCGCTCCGTCCCAGGGCGGATCACCGTCGGCTCCGCTGCGGACGAGCACCGGCAACCACCCACGATCGTGACTGTATGGACACAGATGAAAGCCTCACGTAACCGCCGGGCGCTGTCCAACCGAACGGCCCTCCGGATCGCCGCGGCGGGCGACCGGGATTCCGCCCCGGTGATCCGGTCCGCCACGGCTGGTCACCCACCCGCCGCCCGGGCCACCCCCGATGGGCGCCTCCCCCTGGGCACGGAGAGAGTAGGACGCATGGCCAGCCTCCTCCTCGGACCCATGCACCGGTATGCCGACGACCGCCACGTGTCCGTGTGGGTGGAGACCGACGAGCCCTGCACCGTCGAGGTCCGGTCCAGCCCCGGCTTCAACGCCGGCCTCGGCTCCGGGCCCGAGGCCGAGGCCGGCCCACCGCCCGGGCCGCGCGCGGCGGCGCCGACCTTCGCCGTCGCCGGGCACCACTACGCGCTGGTCGTGGTCGACGGCCTCGAACCGGGCACCGTCTACCCGTACGAGGTCTGGCTCACCCCGGCGAGTGGGCCATCGACCGACCCGACGGGTGAGCCATCGGCCGACCCGGCGGTGTGCGTCTGGCCCGAGCCGGGCAGCCCGCCCAGCCTGCTGCGGCCGGTGGGCGGCGGCCGTCCCGTCCGGCTGGTGTTCGGCTCGTGCCGGGTGACCGCGCCGCAGGAGAGGCCGTACACGCTGTCCCCCGGCGAGGACCCACGCGGCCTGGGCACCGACGCTTTGCACGCCCTGGCGCTGCGCCTGACCGAGACACCGCCGCACACCTGGCCCGACGCGCTGCTGCTGCTCGGCGACCAGGTCTACGCGGACCACGTCTCGCCGACGACCGCGGCCCGGATCCGGACCCGGCGCGACATCACTGTGCCGCCCGGCGAGGAGATCGCGGATTTCACCGAGTACGCCTGGCTTTACCAGGAGGCCTGGTCACAGCGGGAGATCCGCTGGCTGCTCTCGACCGTCCCGACCGCGATGATCGCCGACGACCACGACATCCGCGACGACTGGAACATCTCCGCCGCCTGGCGCGCCGAGATCCGGTCGCAGCCGTGGTGGGACACCCGGATCACCAGCGGGATCATGGCGTACTGGCTGTACCAGCACCTGGGCAACCTGGATCC
Organism: Parafrankia discariae; assembly: GCF_000373365.1. Classification (NCBI taxonomy): domain Bacteria; kingdom Bacillati; phylum Actinomycetota; class Actinomycetes; order Frankiales; family Frankiaceae; genus Parafrankia; species Parafrankia discariae. The sequence continues at coordinate 208,214 of NZ_KB891263.1, read as the reverse complement.
GGGCACGCTCGCCGCAGATCCGGTGTTCACCGCGGTCACCGCGACGGCCGCCGGCGGCGAGGACGGCGAGAACCTGCTGCGCGCCTTCGCCCGGCGCGTCGACCGGATGCCGGATCTCGGAGCGCTCGCGTCCGACCACGACGAGGACGACGGCGGCGCCGGGACCGGGACCGGCCAGGGCACCGGAACGCTGGCCGGCGAGCGCCCGCCGACCCCGCCGCGCTGGAGCTACCGCTGGGACCTCGGCCGTACCCGGCTGATCGTCATCGACTCCCGCTTCGCCCGGGTCGTGGCCCCCGACGGGACCCGCGCCATGGTGCACGACGCCGACTGGTCCTGGGTCCGGGACCAGACCCGGCACACCGGCGAGGTCGATCACCTGCTGCTCGGGACGTCCGTGCCGTACCTACTCACCCCGACGATCCACAACGTCGAGGCGGTGAGCGAACGACTGGCCTCCGGCCGCTTCGGACGGATCGCGTCCGCCGGGGCGGAACGGCTGCGCCAGGCGCTCGACCTCGAGCACTGGGCCGCGTTCAGCGACTCGTTCGTCCGGATGACCCAGTTGCTCCACCAGGTGTCGACCGGCGAGCACGGCCCGGCTCCCGCGAGTGTCGTGGTGCTGTCCGGGGACGTCCACCACGCCTATCTGGCCAGGGCCGAACCGGCCCGCGACCCGGTCGCGGCGACTCGGCTGCCCGCCGACCTCGGTGCCGGCACCCACCTCACCACGACCGGCGACACCGGCACCCACCGCACCGGAACCGGCGGCGACAGGAGCGGAAGCGGCGGCGACGACACAGCCCAGTCGGGCGGCACGGACGGTGAGTCGGCGGTGTGGCAGGCGGTGTGCTCGCCCTTCCGCAACCCGCTCGGGCCCGGCATCCGCCGGATCGACGCGCTCTCCCGCCGCCGCCCACTCGCCACCACCGCCGGCCGGATCGCCCGCCTGCTGGGCACACGGGGACAGCCCGTGCGCTGGAAGACGACCCACGGGCCGTGGTTCGACAGCCAGCTCGCCACCCTCGTGCTGGACGGCCGCGGCGCGACCATGCTCCTGGAGAAGACCGAGCCGGACGGCGATCCGGGCGGCCTGGACGAGGTCATGCGCGCGACGCTGAGCTGAGCCTCCCCGCGCCGCGCCGCGCCGCCATATCGCTGTCGCGGTGCGCGGGGTCGACGCCGGTCAGCCGAAGCGGTAGGGCTGGCCGGTGGCCTCCAGGACCGACATCCACAGGTCACCGGCCGGGTCGACCTGGTTGCGCTGGCTGACGGCGAGCGCGATCGGGATGTGGATGAACCGGCGGCGCCAGCGCCCGACGACCATCTCCGTCCGCCCGGACATCGCGGCGTGCACCGCCGCGTGCGCCAGCCGGATCGTGTAGACGTTGTCGTACGGGTTCGCCGCCACGCTGCGGATGTGGTAGCTCGGATCGATGTACTTCAGGTTGAGCTCGGCGCCGCGGGCGGCGAAGTCCTCGGTGATCCGCCGGGAGAGCTCCGGGCCGATGTCGTAGAGCTTGCGGTTCCCCGAGGCGTCGGACGATTCGGGCAGGCCGGCCACGAGATCCTGCCCGGCACCCTCCGCCACGACGACCACGGCGTGGCCCCGCTTCTCGACCCGCCGGCGGATGTAGGCCAACAGGCCCCGCTCCCCCTCCAGGGTGAAGGGCAGCTCCGGGATGAGCACGACGTCCGCGTCGCTCTTGGCCAGCACCGCGTAACAGGCGATGAAGCCGGAGTGCCGACCCATCAGCCGGACTATGCCGACCCCGCCGGGAGCCGAGGTCGCCTCCGCGTACGCCGCGCGGATCGACTCGGCGGCCTTCGCGAACGCGGTCTGGAACCCGAAACTCTGGTCGATGTAGGGGATGTCGTTGTCGATCGTCTTCGGGATGCCGACGACCGCGATCTTCTCGCCGCGCTCGGTGACGATGCGGGAGATCGCCCGCGCGCCGCGCAGGGTGCCGTCACCACCGATCACGAACAGGATGTTGATGTTCATCCGGGACAGGCAGTCGACGATCTCGGCCGGGTCCTGCTGACCGCGGGAGGTGCCGAGGATCGTGCCGCCGTCCTCGTCGATGTTCGCCACCCGCTCCGGGGTGAGGTCGACGACGCTGTGCCCGTACTTGGCGACGAAACCCTGGTAGCCGTGCCGGAAGCCGAAGATCCGGTTGACGCCGTAGTGGTTGGTCAGCTCGAGCACCAGCCCACGGATGACGTTGTTCAGGCCGGGGCAGAGCCCCCCGCAGGTCACGATTCCGACCCGGGTCTTGGACGGGTCGAAGTAGATCTTGCGGCGTGGGCCGGCGGGCTCGAAGCCCGGCAGCTCGTCCAGCGGCACCTTCCGCGCGGAGATCATCGAAACGGTGTCGTCGAAGAGGACCTTGTCGCCCTCGTCGATGTAGTGCTGGGTCGTCGGCCGCGCACCGAGCAGCGGGAGCAGCGGTGAGTCGATCCGGCACGGGCCGAGGCTGCGAACATCCAGCTCGGCGCCGTCGACAGTCAGCGGCTCGTCCACGGCCCCCCGATTCCGACACCGCTGCGGTCCCCCGACGCCCGACTGGATCGGACCACGATCGCCCCAGCTCCCTTCCGGTTCTCGGACCGAGCGTACCGGTCCGGACGACTCGCCCACCGTCGCCGTCCGCCGGGCAACCCGGTCATCGTGCGGCGGACACCGTCCGATCACCACCACGCAAGGTGGATGGTGCGCAACCGACATCTCGCGGACGTCCCCGAGGCGGCCTCCGGACCGGCCCGCCGTCCCCACCCAACCCATTCCCGCCACCCAGGACGCGACGCCCCGATAACCACCGTGGGACGGGCGGACCAGAGCAGGGCTGCACCGGGGCGGGAACGGAGGGGACCAGACCGGACTACGGGCGGGAGGGTGCGGGAGGGTGTGGAAGGCCCGGGATCTTTGGGAGGCCCGGGGCAGGGCCCCGGTCAGGTATCCGGGAGCAGGGTGCCGGTCAGGTAGCGGTGCGCGAGCTCGGCGGTGTCCCGGGCGTACGCGGCGGCGTCCGGGACGGCGTCGGAGTGCGGATGGGTGCCCAGCCAGGCGACGAGCAGCAGCCGGCGCAGCAGGACCAGCGTCGGCACGACGGCGAGGTCCTCCGGCCCGAGCGGGCGGTGGGCCCGGTAGGCCTCCAGCCAGGCCGCGGCCAGCGCCGGCAGGGCGGGACTGTGCTCGATGAACGACAACGCCGCGGCGAGGTCGTAGAGGTACCAGCCGAAGCCGCAGTCATCGAAGTCGATCACGTTGATCACCGGATCGGACCGCCCGGCGGCCGGGTGGGCCACGAGCAGGTTGGCCAGGCGCATGTCCGCGTGGATCAACCCGAAGCGGCCCGGCCCGCGGCCATAGGCGGCGAGGCCGCGTTCCACCTCCGCCGCGGCCGGCTCGAGCATCGCGATCAGGCGCCCGGCCTCGCCGGGCAGCGCCGCCGCCACCCCGGCGCGCCAGTTCCCCCACCGCGCCCCCGGTCCGAGCGTCGCATGCCAGGACCAGGCGAACCGTCGGAAGCCGGTGGGCCTGGACCAGCGGGCGGCATGGTCGTGCATCCGGCCGGCGATGTCCCCGAGGAGGCCGAACGAGGAGATCAGCCCGGCGGTGTCGCCGAGCTCGGGCGAGTCCCCGTCGACCCATTCGAACAGCACCGCGTGCCGGAGCGCGTCCCCCGACCGGACGGTGGTCACCACCGAGCCGAACCGGTTCGCCACCACCGGGGGCGTGGCCACCACCTCCTCGGCCCGAAGCGCCGCCACCCAGGCCAGCTCGGCGGCGATCTCGGCGGCATCGTGATAGCCCGGCCGGTGCAGCCGCAGCGCCCAGCGGCGGCCGCCGGCCGCATCGTCGATCCGGTACGTCATGTTCTCGGAGACGTTGACCAGCGTCGGCGACGGGGCCGGCCCCAGGTCGTACACGGCCAGGACGTCGGCCAGCGCCCCGGCGAGCTCGAGCAGCCCGCCGGTGACCACGCCGGCCCCGCCCCCCGGTTCACCGGTCCCCACCGTGTCCGCCCCCTCACCGCTCAGGAGTCCGCCAGCACCCCACCCGCCCACCCGCCCACCCGGCCGCTCGGTTCCCAGGCACCTCAGCCGATGCGAGTTGTCGCAGCAGCGTATGGAGTGGCTGAGCCAACTCGCATCGCCGCACCACCCCGTCCGGTCCGCTCGCGGTGTGGAGGAGGGTTGTCGGGTCGGTGCGGGGCCGGGATTACCGGGTGGGCTGGAGGTGCCCGACAATCACTCGCGTGGCGCCCGCGGAATTTCTCCCGACCACGCTTCCTTTCCCTTCTTCCGACGCGCCGTCCGACCTTCTTCCGGCGTGCCGGACGGCCGGCCGGCACGGGCTGGGAAATCATGGTCGACGGTTCCGGGAATTCCCACCGGAGGGCGGGCCGGAAGATATCATTGGGATACGCACTCCGAGGGGAGCCGACATGACCGTCCCCAGCGCCACCGCTTCCACCCCCACCATCTCAGCCACGCCCACCCTGTGCCTGCGTTGCGGCCGCGCGCTCACCAGCCCGCTCAGCGTCGCCGTGGGGCTCGGGCCCGGGTGCACGCGCCACATCCGCCACACCGCGCCGACCCTCACCGGCTACTCCGACCGGCAGCTCGAGGATGCTCTCGAACTGCTCGAACTCGGCGGCCTCACCCCGCTGCGCGGCCGCCGGGTGTGGCTCACCATCGGCCATCGCGGCGCCACCTATCGAACCGCCGTCACCGGGCACTGCACCTGCCTCGCGGGGCTGCACGGAAAGCCCTGCCATCACGCGGCCGCCGTTCACCTCGTCGCCGCGTAGCCGCATCACCGTTTAGCCGCATCATCACGCGGCCGCATCATCACTCGGCCGGGTCGCCGTGCGGTCGGGTCACCCGGTAGTCGGCTGGTCGCGTGGTCAACGGTCCCACCACCGGCCCGCGGCGAATTCCGCGGAATTCGCCGCGGGCCGCGGTCTGGTTTCGACGCCGGTCAATCCGGTTTCGACCCCGGTCCGCGGGTCCCGTCCGAATACCCCACCACCGTTCCGGCCCGGTCGATGACGAGGACGTCGACCGTCACCGGCGCCTCGCGCAGAACCTCGCGGGCGGTCCCGTGGGCGTCGGCGGCGACGAGATCACCGAGAGCTATCCCCGCGGTGGCGCAGACCCGCAGCGCTCCGAGGGCGGTGTTGGCCCCGAGGACCGCGGCCTGAAGATCCGCGCCCGCTCCGGCGGAGCCGGCGAGCGCGGCGAGACCGGCGAGGTCGACGTGCGAGCGGCCCGAGTGCAGGTCGAGGTGCCCGGCAGCGAGTTTCGCCAGCTTGCCGACCCCGCCGACGACCGTCAGCCGCGGGATCGGGTGCCGCCGCAGGTACTTCAGCACGGCTCCGGCGAAGTCACCCATGTCGAGCAGGGCGTCGTCGGGAAGGCCGTACCGCTCGCGGGCGACCTGTTCCGAGGTGCTGCCGGTGCACGCGGCCACATGCCGGTGCCCCGCCGCACGGGCCACGTCGATGCCACGGCGAATGCTGTCTATCCACGCGGAACATGAATAGGGGACGACTATTCCGGTGGTGCCGAGGATCGACAGCCCCCCGAGGATCCCCAGCCGCGGATTCCAGGTGCGGGTCGCGAGCTCCGCTCCGCCGTCCACACCGATCTCGATCTCGATGTCGACGGCGTCCGGCCCCGGACCCGCCTCCAGACCGATGCCGTGGGCCGCGGCGACCTCGGCGACGGCGGCGCGCATCATCCGGCGGGGCACCGGGTTGATCGCAGGCTCCCCCACCCCCAGCGGAAGGCCCGGCCTGGTCACCGTGCCCACTCCCGCGCCGGCCCGGAACACCACTCCGGTTCCCGGCGACCCGCGACGGACCGACGCCGTCACGACGGCGCCGTGGGTGACGTCGGGGTCGTCCCCGGCATCCTTGATCACGGCCACGGTGGCCGAGTACGGCCCGAGCGACTCCCGGGCCAGCGCGAACGCCGGCCGGGCCCCGCCGGGCAGGGTGATGGTCACCGGATCGGGGAACTCGCCGGTCAGCAGGGCGGTGTACGCGGCCGTCGCCGCCGCCGTCGCACAGGCGCCGGTGGTCCAGCCGTACCGGAGCGTGCCGCGGTCGGCACCGGACCGCCGGCCCGACCGCCCGCCGACGGGCTCCCGGTCGGAAGCCGTGGAAGCCACGGGAGCCGGGTCGGCGGCCGGTTCCGTCCCCACCGGTCCGGTCAGTCCTCGTCGCGGGCGAGGGCGTTCACGGCCGCCGCGGCCATCGCGCTCCCGCCACGCCGGCCCCGGACCACAAGGTGCTCGAGCCCGCTCGGGTGGGCGACCAGGGCCTGCTTGGACTCCGCCGCCCCGACGAAGCCGACCGGCGCCCCGACGACGGCGGCCGGGCGACCGGCGCCGTCCTCGACCAGCTCGAGCAGGCGGAACAGCGCGGTCGGGGCGTTGCCGACGACCACCACCGCCCCGTCGAGACGGTCGCGCCACAGCTCCACCGCGGCGGCGGTGCGGGTGGTTCCCGAGCGCCGCGCGAGCTCCGGCACCCCGGGGTCCGCGAGCGTGCAGACGACGGGATTGTCCGCGGGCAGCCGGCGGCGGATCACCCCGGCGGCGACCATCGCCGTGTCGCAGAGCACCGGCGCGCCGGCGGCGAGCGCCGACCGCGCCGCGGCGGCCACCCCGGGAGAGAACTCGACGTCACGCACGAGGTCGACCATCCCGCAGGAGTGGATCATTCGTACGACGACGTGGGCGAGGTCGGCGGGCAGGCCGGTCAGGTCCGCCTCGGCGCGGATCGTCGCGAACGACAGGCGGTAGATCTCGTCGGCGTCGCGCAGGTAGCCGGTCATCGGGCGGCGACCGGGCCGATCAGGCCGATCAGGCGGGCGAGCACCCGCGGAGCATATGTGGGCAGGTCGCCGTGCGCACCCGACCCGGCGGCGGGCTGCGCGAGGGTTCTGTCGGCGCGGCGCCGTATCGTCGCGGTGTCCCGCCAGCCCGGCCCGTGCGGGCGGCCGGGGCGCTCCGCGCCACCTGACCCACCCGCCGGAGGAGTCCGATGTCCGCCCTCGACCTGGTCAAGAGCCGTTCGCTCCGCCTGCTCGACTATCTGGCCGCGCTCGCCACCGACCTGCGCGGTGCGCCGCGCCGCCGCCTGGCCGAGTACTCGCCGGTGCCGGTGCTGCCGCGTGACGTGCCGGTGCACGCGGCCGTACGGCTCGGGCCCGGCGAGACGCGGGCCAGCTGGCTGGAGGTCGGCAAGGTCGCCGTGCCGGAGCCACCGCGGGTCCCCCGGGAGCTTTATCCCTACATCGGCGGGGTGGCGGTGCTGCCGGCGGCACCGCCGGCGCTGCCGGTCGATCTGCCCGAGCGGGCGGCCGGGCGCGGTGAGGATCCCGCCGCCGTCACCCGCGCCCATGCCCGGTGGGTTCATGATTCCTGGCAGCCCTGGGCGGCGCCGGCCCGGGCGGCACACGCCGCCCGGCACCTCTACGAGCGGCTGTTCGACCTCCGGTTGCGGCACGCCGCCGACACCGCCGGGCTGCAGCTCGTCTGGGGCCACTCGGTGCTGAGCTGGCAGCCGGCCGCGGCGGCCGGTGCCGAGCAGGTGATCGTCGAGCACCCCCTCCTGCTGACTCCCGTGCGGGTCGAGGTCGATCAGGACACCGGCCTCATCCGGGTGTCGCCGGACGGTTCGACCACACTGGAGACCGATCCGGTGCGGGGCCTGGAGGCACCGGAGCTCCGGTCGCTGCCCGGCCTGCGCGACCGGCTGCGCACGGACCCGCCGGACGTATGGGATCCGGCCGAGCTCGCCGAGCTCCACGACCAGCTGGTCGCGCCGCTCGGGCTGGACGCCGCCGTCCTGCCCGGGCCTGACCTGCCGTCCCCGGGGCGGGACGCCCGCGTCGTCGACACATGGGCGTTGTTCCTGCGGCCGCGGCCCGCCACCGGCGCGCGTTTCTACAGCGAGCTGCGCGAGGCGATGGCCGAGCTCGACTTCCTGCCCGAGGCGGTCGCCGCCGTCGTCGCACCGGACGCGCTGGTCACCGAGGCGCTCGCCGAGGCCCGCCACGGGCCTGCCGGCGCCGGGGACCCGGATCCGATCGGCCGCGGCGCCGACGACGGCTGGGCGGCGACCGGGGCCCGGCTGCTCATGCCACTGCCCACCAACGACGACCAGGAGCGGGTGGCGACCCAGCTGGCGACGTCCCGCGGCGTCACCGTGCAGGGCCCGCCGGGCACGGGCAAGAGCCACACCATCGCCAACCTGGTGTGTCACCTGGTGGCGCACGGGCGCCGGGTGCTCGTGACCGCGCAGGACGAGCAGGCGCTGGTGGTCCTGCGGGAGAAGATCCCCGCCGAGCTGCGGCATCTCTCCGTCGCCGTTCTCGGTTCCAGCCAGGCCGACATCGAGGAGCTGCGTGCCTCGGTGGTGGAGATCCAGGCCGCCGTCGCCGATGTCGACCTGCGTACCGAGACCCGTCAGGTGGCCGGGCTCGCCGCCGAGCTGGACGCGGCGCGTTCCCGCACCCGCGCGCTGGAGCTCGAGCTGGTGGAGCTGCTGCGCGGCGAGGAACGCGAGTTCGAGCTGCCGCACGGCCGGGCGCGGGCCGCGGACGTCTCCGAGTGGCTCGCGCGCAACGAGCGCGAGCTCGGGCGCATCCCCGACCGGCTCGACCCGGCGGCGCCGGTGCCCCTGCGGCCGGACGAGCTGGCCGACCTGGTCACGCTGGCCCGGCGGATCCCCCCCGACGAGGCGGCGGCCGCGGGCCGGTCGCTGCCGGATCCGACCGCGCTGCCCGGCGCCACCGCGCTGTCCGCGCTGTTCCACCGGTTGGCCGAGCTGGGCTCCGGTGTGGCCGAGGCGGAGCGCGCCGGGCTGACCGCCACCGCGGTCGATCGGCTGGGCGAGGCCGGGCTCGCCCAGCTGCGCGCCGAGGCCCTGGCCGGCGCGGCGGCGCTGCGCGCGGTCGAGGAGCCGTGGCTGGTGACCCTGCGCGACCAGTGCGGCTCCTCGCCGCGCCTGGCCGACTTCTGGCGCGGCCAGGCGGCGGAGCTCGCGGCGGCTGTCACCGCGCTGCACGCCCTGCACGGCCGGGTGTTCGGGCATACCGCCCAGGTCCCGGGCGGCGACCCCCGGGACCAGCTCCGGCTGCTCGGCGAGCTGCGCGAACGCCTCGCCGGCGGGCGCGGCCTGCCCCGGTTCGGTGGTCGGGAGCTGCGGGAGTTCGCCGAGCGGCTGATCGTCGACGGCTATCCGGCGAGGACGGTCGCCGACCTCGACATCGCGGCCGCGATGATCGAGGCGCGGGTGCGGTCCGCGGCGGCGCTCACCCGTCAGGCCGACATCGCCGTCCAGCTCGGCGCGCCGCCCCTGGCCGAGGGGCCCGGCGGCGGCGAGGCGGGGGTGTTCGTCACGCTGCCCGCCCTCGACGCGGTGAGCGCCGCGATGGCCGCCGCGCTCGACTGGGATCGCGGCCCCGGCCCGGCGCTGGCCGGCCGGCTGCGCGCGGTCTTCCCGGCGCTGCCCGACCGCCCCACCGCCGCGGACCTGCTCGGTCACGCCGAGCTGCTCGAGCTCGCCGGGGCCCGGATCGCGCAGCGGGCCGCCGAGGCCGAGCTCGCCGGCCTGGCCGAGCTGCTGCGGATCGGCCGGCACGCGCCTGAGGCGAGCGTGCTGTGGTCGGAGCTGGCCGAGGCGCTGCGGAGCCGGGATCCCGACGCCTGGGCCCGGGTGTTGGAGGAGTCGGCGCGGCTGTGTGCGCTGCGTCCGGCGGTCCGCCGGCGCGCCGAGCTGGCGGACCGACTCGCCGCGGTGGCCCCGCGCTGGGCCGGGCTGATCCTCGCCGATCTCGGCGATGCCTCCACCTGCGGCGATCCCGGGCAGCTCACCGGCCTGTGGCGGTGGCGGCAGGCCGAGAGCTGGCTCGACGACCTTCACTCCGGTGCCGACGTCCCGGCGTTGCAGCGGCGTCTCGACGATGCCACCGAGAGCGTCCACCGGCTCGTCCTCGAGGTCGCCCGCCGTTCCGCCCGGCTCGCGCTGGCGAACAATCTCGGGCCGGAGCAGCGGCAGGCCCTCACCGGGTGGGTGCAGGCGCTGAGCCGCATCGGCAAGGGGACGGGCCGGTTCGCGGGCCGCTGGCGGGCCGAGGCGCGCGGGCACATGACGGCGGCGATGGGCGCCGTCCCGATCTGGATCATGCCGATCCACCGGGTGATGGAGAGCTTCGACCCCCGGGTGAACGACCCGTTCGACGTCGTGATCGTCGACGAGTCCAGCCAGTGCGACGTGCTCTCGCTCGGCGTGCTCAGCCTGGGCCGCAAGGCGGTCGTCGTGGGTGACGACCAGCAGACCAGCCCGTCGGCCGTCGGTATCCCCCGCGACCGGGTCTTCGCGCTGATCGAGGATCACCTGCCCGACGTCGCGCACCGCTCGCTGCTCGACGTCGAGGCGAGCCTCTACGACACCGCGACACGGGTGTTCCCGCGCACCGTGGTGCTCAAGGAGCACTTCCGCTGCCTGCCGGAGATCATCGGCTTCTCCAACCGGTTCTACGACCACCAGATCCTGCCGCTGCGGGAGACACCCGAGGTCACGGTCGGTCCGCCGCTGCGCCCGGTCCGGGTGGCCGGCGGCGGGCGGGCACCGGGCAGGTTCGGCGACGCCAACGCGGTGGAGGCGGCCGCCGTCGTCGACCAGGTCGTCGACTGCTGTGCCGACCCGGCCTACGACGGGATGACGTTCGGCGTGGTGACCCTGCTCGGCGCCGGCCAGCCCCGGCTGATCGAGCACAGCCTGGTCGAGAAGCTCGGGGAGGAGGAGTACGTCCGCCGCCGGATCCGGGTGGGCGACCCGTACCAGTTCCAGGGGGACGAACGGGACGTCATCTTCGTCTCCGTGGTCGCCGACGACAACCGCTCGGCGGCCACCCGGCGCCGTGACATGCAGCGGGTCAACGTCGCCGCGAGCCGGGCCCGGGACCAGCTCTGGGTCTTCCACACCGTGGCCCCGGAGACGCTGCGCGACGACGATGTGCGCCGCCAGCTCATCGAGTACATGTACGCCGCCCGGGCCCCCGGCGAGGTGGCCCGGCTGCAGGACCTGTGCGAGAGCGAGTTCGAACGGGCGGTGCTGCGCGAGATCCTCGCCCGGGGATTCCGGGTGCGCCCACAGCATCCGGTGGGGCGCTTCCGCATCGACCTGGTGATCGAGGGCGAGAGCGCCCGGATCGCCGTCGAGTGCGACGGGGACCGCTACCACGGCCCGGAGCAGTGGGAGGCCGACCTGCGCCGCCAGCGCGTCCTCGAGCGGCTCGGCTGGACCTTCTGGCGGATCAGGGGCTCGGAGTTCTACCGGCATCCCGCCCGCACTCTCGACGGGCTGTGGCGGCGTCTCGACCAGCTGGGCATCCGCCCGGCACCGGTGAGCCCCACGCCGCCGGACCCGGCACCGCGGGTGCCATGGGCGCCGATCGCCCCGACGGTCCCGACGGCGCGGATCGCGCCGGACACCCAGCCGACCGCCGGCACCCCACCAACCGCCAACATCCCGCCGGCCGCCAACATCCCGCCGACCGCCGGCACCCCGGTCGGCCCGACGGGTCCGGGCGTCCCGCCCGGGGTGCCCTACCAGCGGCCCGAGCCGCCCGGGGAGACCACCGGCACCGGACCGGTGCGCGCGGAACCGACGTCGCACACCGGCCTCAGGTCGGTCGGGGCGGGGAGCGCCGTCCCGGCCGGATACCGCCATGCCGGGTGGGTTCGGCCGGAGGAGGCCGCGGCCGTGCTCGACGCGCTGGCCCTCGCGCGGGACGTTCCGGTCGGCGCGACCGGCGGGCGGGCCCGCATCGTCGCGCTCGACCCGTGCGACCTCCTGCTCGCCCATCCGGAGCTCGCGGCGTCGTCGGGGTCCGGTGGTGGTGAGGTCGAGCCCCAGCCCGCGGCCGCCGTGCTGCTGCGCCCGCGGCCAGGTCCGAACGCGGGCGGGCGCCGGATCACCTGGCTCTCCGAACGCGAGGCGCGGGCGGTGCTGCGGGCCGCGGACCGGCGCCGCGACCAGCCGGTCGACGTGTCCGACCGCACCGGCACCGGTCCGGGTGCTCCCGCCGGGCCCGGCGGGAGCACCCGGACGGGCCTCGTGCAGTACTTCCCCGAGGAGTCGGAGGTCGCCCGGCGGTACGGCTCGGTGACCAGGCTGCTGCGCGCCGAGCCCGCGAACGGATGACCACCGAACCGGGGTCGGCTGGGGTGCCGGCGGCTGGCTGGGAGCGGGGGCTGGCTGGGAGCGGGGGTTGGTTGGGAACGCCGGCGGCTACCCTCGGGTGATGCCGGCACGCCGTTCCGTCCGCGCGTCGCTGCTCTGGGCGGCGTTGCTGGCGGTGCTCGGGCTGGTCGGCGCCACGCCGAACGCGCTGAGCCAGGCCGCGGCGGGGGTGAGCTGGCCGACCGGCGTCGCCGCGGTCGCACCGGCGGCCGCGGCGACTGACGGCTCGGCCTCCCCGGCCGCTCTCGACGGGCCGCCCTCCCCAGGCGCCCTGACGAGCGCCTCGACCGCGGTCGCGCAGATCCCCACGGATCTGGCGCGGGCCCGGTTCGACGGCAGGCCGCCGATGGTCGGCCCGCAGCAGCGCTCCGATCAGCAGCTCCTCTCGCTGGGCACCGCGCTGGGCGTTCTCACGGTGGGTGCCGCCTGGCTGTCGCCGGGCCGGCGCTCCGCCGGGCGCGCCCGGTCCGCGCGCCGCGGCGGCCCCGGGCCACGCGCGCCACCACGGTCGCCCGCCCGCGCGTGACCCGACCGACTGCCCCGAGGGGAGCGGACTCCACGCCCCGCTGACATCCGTGTCGCGGCTCGCTGAACCGAACAGCCGCGTCGTACCCGTCGGTCACCGCGCCGCGGGCGCCGGATCCGGGTCCCTCCCCGGTCCGCGCGCAGGCCGTGGTCGACGCGTCCCGCTACGCGTCCGTGTCACCGGACCGTGGAGCGGCTCCTCCGGACCTTCCAGGAGCCGTATGAATCCCGAGTTCGAATGGGGCCGCCTGCTGATCGCGGTCGTCCTGCTCGCCGTCATGTTCGCCGTGCCGCTGGTCTTCGTCGTCCGGGACCACCTGGCCGACCGGCGGCGCTACGGCGAGGCGGCGCTCGCCGCGCCCATCCGCTACACACCGGACGGGCGCCGCTACCGCGAGGGCTACCCGCCGTCCGGCGAGAACCCGCGGCAGCGGCCCTGACAGTGCCGCCCGATCCGGGGCGGTCGGCGCGGCGCCCGCGCCGGCCGCCCCGGCCACCCCGGCCGGGCCAGCACGCCAGCCGCCCGGCCTGGCCTGGCACACCGGCCGTCCCGCCAGGCCAGGCCGAGTAGCGGCAGGAAGCTGCCGGCGCGCTACCGGTGCGCTACCGGAGACGGGAAACCTGCTCCCACCCGGTCCCGCACGGGCCGTCCGGTCGCCGGACAGCCGCGGATGGCCGGTTCCTCAGGCCGTCGAAAGGTGGATGACCCGTGCCGAGTCGTTATTCCTGGGGTGGCGCCCATCCGTCGGTCCGGTGGCTCCAGGAGGAGATAACCCCCGCCCGGGACGACGTCCTCACGCATGTCGTGTACGGCCGCCTGGTGACCCCGGACGACGTCACGACCTTCATGACCAGCCACGTGTTCGCGGTCTGGGACTTCATGTCCCTGCTGAAGACCCTGCAGCGCAGGCTGACCTGTGTCGACGTGCCGTGGATGCCGACCCCGCACCGGGACTGCCGCCGTCTGATCAACGAGATCGTCCTCGTCGAGGAGAGCGACGAATACGGCGACTCCTACATCAGCCATTTCGAGTTGTATCTCCAGGCGATGGCGGAGGCCGGGGCGGACACCGGGCCGATCGAGCGGTTCCTCGCCGAACTGGCCGCCGGTACCCCGGTTCCGGAGGCGATCACCCGCGCCCAGGTGCCGGCCCCGGCCGCCGGGTTCGTGCGTCTGACCTGGGACCTGCTGAGCTCCGCGCCGCCGCACGCCCTGGCCGCGGCGTTCGCCTTCGGGCGCGAGGACCTGATCCCGGAGATGTTCACCCAGGTCCTCGGCGGAAACGTCGGCTTCTCGACGTTCCGGGACTACCTGTCCCGGCATGTGGCCGTCGACGGGGAGCAGCACACCCCGATGGCGATGGAGATGCTGGTGGCGCTGGCCGGCGACGACCGGGAGCGGTGGCGGGAGTGCGCCACCGTGGTGCGGGACTGCCTGCGGGCCCGCGCGGCGCTGTGGGACGGCATCGCCGACTCCCTCCCGGAGCGGCGCCCCGTCCAGCGGGTCTCCTGACCTCCGCCACACAGGCCGCACAGGCCGCACAGGCCCGGTGACACCGCGGACAACACCGCGAGAACCACAGACATCACGAATACCGCAAGCACCGCTTCGTCATCTCACCCTCCGGCCGTCAGGAGCGCCGATGATCGTCGTCTTAGCCGTGGTCCTGGGAGTAGCCGCCGCCTACGCGGCGTTCGTCTGCCAGTCGGTGGCGCTGCCCCGACGGCTGTGGCTCGCGCTGGGGCCGATGTCGCTGGAGCGGATACCCGACCGGGCGGCCCGCCGCCACCGCGGCCGGGTCCTGTTCACCAGTGACGAGCCGTGCTCGTGGTCGATACCCCGACCCGGTGGCACGCCCGCGCCCCGCCCGGACAGCTGGACCGCGCGGGACGTCCAGGCCACGGCCGGCCGGCTCGCCGCCGCGCTGTGCGCCCTCGGCCTGCGCCACGGGCAGCGGGTCGCCGTTCTCAAGCAGAACCACTTCGACATTCACCTCCTTCATCTCGCGGTGGTGCGCGCCGGCGGGGTCGCCTGCCCGATGAACGGCGCGTTCGCCGCCGACAAGGTCGCGCCCTACCTGCTCAACGTCGACGCCCGGATCCTGCTGGCCGACGTCCCGACGCTGCTGCGGGTGCTGCGCGAGGGCGGCGCTCCGGACGGGGTGGCGACGGTCGTCCTGGTCGGGCGGGTCGGTGACACCCCCGAGAGCGACGTCCGGGAGCTGTCCGCCGCCCTGGACCGGGCCGGGGTGCCCGCCGTCCACTGGATCGAGGAGCTGCTCGCCGGCGTCGACGGACCCGCCCCCGCCGTCCGCCGTGGCCGGCGGGAGCCGCTCTACCTGGTGCACACCTCCGGCACCACCGGGTTCCCCAAGGCGGTGATCCTGCGCAACGGGCCGCAGGCGCGGGCCGTCCGCGGCTGGCTGTGCTACGTCCACGTCTCACCGCGGCGGGACAAGGGCTACTTCGCCGTCCCGAACAACCACCAGGCCGTCATCATGACCTTCCACAGCCTGCTCCTGCTGGGGGTGCGGACCCACTGGACACGGGCGACCGGCCGTGACTTCGACGCGCCGCGGGCCGTCCAGGAGCTGGCCGACGGGCGTTACACCGGCTTCTTCGGCTTCCCGATCACCTACACCCAGCTCAAGGAGGTCCCGCTCGCGGCGCACGACCTGCGGGCCATGCGCTTCTGGGCCAGCACCGCCGACGCCGCGCACGAGGAGATGATCAGGCCGTGCGTCCGGGTGGGCGGCACGTTCCGCCGGCTCGGCCTGCCGATCGGCGGCTCGGTCTATCTCGACGCGCAGGGTTCGAGCGAGGTCGGCACGCCGTCGGTGCTGCGCTACTACACCCGGTTCACCCGCCGTTACGAGCGCCGGATCGGCCGGCGGCACTCCACGCCCTTCGGGCCCGCGGTCCGGGTCGCCCGGGACGGCCGCCCCGTGCCGCGAGGGGAGGTGGGCCGGCTGGAGGTCCGCGGCCGGACCCTGTTCGAGGCCTACTGGAACAACCACTCGCTCACCTACGAGGCCGTCCGCGACGGCTGGTTCTTCACCGGTGACGTCGCCCGCTGGTCCGGTGGTCACGTCGTCCAGCTGGACCGGGAGGTCGACGTCATCCGCACCCGGGCCGGCGAGGTGTACAGCCTGCTCATCGAGGAGCGGGTCCACCGGCACCCGGCTGTCTTCGACGCCTGCGTGTACGCGGCCCGCCAGCCCGACGGGAGCCAGCTGCCCGCCGCGGCGGTGGCGCTGCGGCCCGGGTTCACGACCGGCGGTCCGCAGCTGCGCGAGGAGCTGAACGCGCTGCTGACCCCGGCCCAGCAGCTGGTGACGGTGCAGGTCGTGGCGTGGAGCGAGTTCCCGATCGGGGTCACCGGCAAGACACTCAAGCGGGCTTTCCGGGAGCGGACCGAGCCGGCTCCGGTGCCGGAGGCGAACCGTCCCGTCGCCCTGAAGCTCGCCGACCGCCCGGCGCCGCTGGTCACCGCCGCGTCCGCCTAGCCCGCCCGGCTCGGGCGTCCCGGAGTCGTCGAACAGAAGCGGACGGACGGACATGACCATCACGGGAACGGACCGCGCCGGCCTCGGCACGAAGGACCGCCGCTGGGTCGAGCTGGTGTGCCTCGCCGCGGTCGGCCGTACCGACACCCTCGCCGAGCGGGTGTACGAGGTGCTCGACCAGGACGAGATCACCCTGACCGAGCTGCTGGAGTTCGTGCTGCAGTGCGCCGTGTACGCCGGCTGGCCGCGCGGTTCGGAGACCGAGGCCGTCGTCCGGCGCCAGTGGGCGCGCCTGCGTTCCGAGCGGGGCGAACCGGTAGAGCCCTGGCCGCGGCTCGACACCGCGGCGCTGGGCCCGGAGAGCTGGGAGACCCGGCTGCGGCTGGGCGAGGACATGTTCGGCGTGGTGAACCTGCGGGAGGCCCCGCCCCGGGACACCCCGTTCAACCAGGCCGGGATTCTCGGGTTCGTGTTCGGGCAGGTGTGGCGGCGGCCCGACCTGACCGTGCGGGAGCGGCGCCTGATCTCGATCGGCGCCTGCGCGGTCATGGGGACCGTCCACCCGCTGCGCCACCATGTCCGCTCGGCCCTCGACTCCGCGGACCTCTCGGCGGCGGACCTGCGGGACGTCCTCGACGAGGTCGGCCGACACCTCCCCCGGCCGGCCACCGAGGCGCTGCGGGACGTCCTCGTCCAGGCCGGGTCCGCCCCCGGGGCCGGCACCGGCTCCCACACCGAGTCCCGCTGACCTCCGCCGACCGAATCCTTCCACCACTGAGGAGAACGCACGCGATGCCGGCCGCCCAGCAGGGAGACGCACCCGTCGACAAAGAGACCTACGGCTTCGTCGGCCTCGGACACCAGGGTGCCCAGATAGTCGAGCACTGTGTCCGTGGCGGCCGGCCCCTGGTCGTCTACGACACACGGCAGGACCGGACCGAACTGTTCCGCACCGCCGGGGCGCGCGTCGCGGGGTCGCTGGCCGAGCTGGGCCGCCGCGTCACCGTCGCGAGTGTGTGCGTCTTCGCCGACGAGGATGTCCGGGCGGTCGTGGCCGGGCCGGGCGGACTGCTGGAGACGATGCGACCGGGGGGCCTCATCGTCATCCACAGCACCTGCTCGCCGCAGACCTGCACCGATCTCGCCGCCCAGGCCGACGCGCGGGGCATCTCCGTCCTCGACGCCCCGGTCAGCAACGGCGCGCGGACCGGGTCCGGCCTTCAGCTGGTGGTCCTGGCCGGCGGCGACCGACGGGACGTGGACCGGTGCGCGCCGGTGTTCGGCCTCTTCGCGAAGACCGTGCTGTACACGGGGGGTGTCGGCAGCGCCCAGCTGGTGAAGCTGCTGAACAACGCGCTGTTCGTCGTGCACCGCAGCGCCGCGGTCGAGGCGCTGCGGGCGGCGGACGCGCTGGGCCTCGATCCGGACGGGGTGCGCCTGGCGCTGCAGGAGTGCAGCGCGGGCACGGGATCGCTCCCGATCGCGGGCGGCCCCCCGATCGGTGCGCCCGGTGGCCCGCCCCTCGAGGCGCTCAAGGCGCTGCTGCTGAAGGATCTGGGCCTGCTGGACACGTCGCTGGCCGGGTGCCGCCCGGGAACGGAGCATCTCGTCGACACCGCGCGGCGCGCGCTGACGACGATGCTGCCCCCGCCGGCGGCGGCCGATCTGGCTCCCGACCCGGCCGACCTCGCTCCGGCCGCGGCCGGCCTCGCCCAGGGACCGGGCCCGCGACCGATCGTGACGGCCTGATTCGCCGGACCCCTGGGCCCGCCGGAACAACCGGATTCGTTCCCGGCGACCGACGGTTCCCGCGAGAACCCGTTCGCGCAGGTGAGAAACCCGCTCTTCCCGGTTCCCGTCCGCCGAGCCGGACACAGCAAGGCCGATCTCGACGAAGAACGGCGACAGGCAACACGGAAGATCTCGGTCTGAATGTAACCAAACGTAGTGTGTTGACAAGTCTCCACGCACAATACAAACTCCTAAACGAATCCTATCGAGTTGACGAGGAAACCCTTTCGCGACAGCAATGAATCGGCCGGCAATGGCGGCGGAAAAGGTGTGCCCCGGCGGCGGATCGGTCGGCGGCCCTGTCCGCCGGTGGGCGCTTTCGGCGGACGGCGCTCACCGCGGCACGGGCACGGGATTCCAGAGCCCCGCCCTGACTGGCGACGTGAGGACAGACCAGGTTGTTCCGGAACCACCAACGAAGACGGGCGCCGCGGGAAAAGCAGATAACGGCGCTCCTGCGGGACGCCCGACGCGCGCGGCACGGCGGTGACATACACCTGGCGGTCGCGTTCCAGTCCAGCGCCGGCCGGCTGGCCCGCGTACTCCACACACAATCCCCCGGGGACGTGCGTGGAGCCCAGCTGCTCGGTGGCGTCCTGTACGACCTGGCGGCCCTGCTGTATCGGGCCGGCAGCGACGGCGCGGCCATCCGGGCGCTCGAGGACAGCGAGCGGGCGTACGCGACCCTGGCCGGGCAGGTGCCGGCGGCCGGCGGGTGGATCGCCGACGTACGCGTACGGCGCGCCGTCCTGCACGCCCAGCGGGGCCACGGCGCGTCCGCGCTGGCGGACGTGCAGGCGGCGCTGCGCGCCCGCCCCCCGCTCGACGGGGCCGACGGCCCGGACGGGGCCCGGGTCCTCGCGCTCGGCAGCGACGTCCTCGGCGCGTTCGGGGACCCTGACCTGGCGGTCGCGGCCGCCGACCGCGCCGTGCGCGGCTATCTGACCTGCCTCGGCCCGGTCGGCCTGGCCCGCCTGGCCCACCTGACCGGCCCGGGCGACCCCGGACTGCCCCATGCCTCCGGGCTGCCCCATGCCTCCCCCCACCTGGGCTATCTGGCCCGGGCCCTCCGGGTGGCGGCCGTCATCCGGCAGGCCCGCGGGGGCGGCGAGGAGGGCCGGGCCACCCGCCTGGCGGCCGCGGCCGCCAACCTCGGAGCCGCGGTTCCCGCGACCGTCCTGGAGCGGCGGATCTCCTCGACGAACCCGCCGGATCTCACCACGGGCCTGGAGGACGCGCTGCGCGCGGTGCCCCGCTGTGGTGACACCGACCGGCCCGTCGAACCGCTGCGCGCGGCACTGGTCCGCGCACGGGCCGACCGGACCATCCTGACCTGGTACGAAGGCGTCACGGTGAGTACCGGACCGGCCGATGTCGGCGGGGTGCTGACGCGGCTCGCCGCGGCCGTCCTGCCCGTCGACACCGCGGCCGGGATGCGGCTGGCGCTGGAGGCGCACCGACTGCGCGCCGGCGCGGCGGAGTCCCGCTCCGGGCGGGCGGGCCCGGAGGACGTGGCCTGGGCGGAAGTGCTGCTGACCGCCAGCAGGCAGGTCGCCGGCACCGGGGACGCCCCGTTCGCCCTGGACCTCGCCACCTGGGCCGCCCGAGCCACCCGGGCCGCCGCGGACGCCCGAGCCACCCGGGGCCCCGCGGACGCCCACCCGGCCGGCGTCCGCCGCCGGCCGGACCGGGGAACCGGAGCCTGGCAGACCCTGCCGTGCTGAGGGCGGCGCTCCGGGACGCGCCGAGGGCATCCATCCCGGTCAGATCATCCGATCGTCCTGGAGGACCGATGAAGACAGCCGGAACGAACCAGGTCGGCGGGATCCCCCGGTTCCAGCTGCTCGGCCCGCTCGAGGTCCGGGACGGGCACGACCGTCTGATCCCGGTCTCCGCCGCGAAGCAACGCGGTGTGCTGGCCGCGCTGCTGGTCGACGCGGGCACCATCGTCTCGACGGACCGATTAGCCGACCTGCTCTGGGACGGCGCACCACCGCCGTCCGCCAAGAAGACGCTGGAGAACTATCTCAGCCGGCTGCGCCGGCTGCTGGGGCCGGCGGTGGGCGGGCGCATCGTCACCCGCTCCCCCGGCTACGTGATCGAGCTCCGGGACGGGCTGGAGGTCGACCTGGTCAGACTGGCCGATCTCGCCGGACGGGCGCAGGAGTCCGCCGACCGGGCGGACTGGGCCCACGCCGGGCGCGACGCCCGGGAGGCGCTGGCGCTCTGGCGCGGGGAACCGTTCTGTGACGTGCCGGTGGAGCGGCTGCGGTGCGAGCAGACGCCGCACCTGGCCGAGGCCCGGCTGCGGCTGCGGGAGCTGGCCCTGACCGCCCAGGTGATGCTGGGCGATCATCACATCGCCCTGCCCGGTCTGCGGCGGCTCGTCGAGGAGACCAGGATCCGGGAGCACCCCTGGGAGCTGCTGATCAGCGCCCTGTACCGCTGCGGGCGCAAGGCCGAGGCGTTCGAGGCATACCGGCAGGTGGGCCGGATCCTGCGCGACGAGCTCGGGGTGGACCCCGGCCACGGCCTCCGGCGCCTGCACGGCCTGATGCTGGCCGACGACCCGCATCCGCTGCCCACGGCGGACATCCACGCGCGCCTGGCCCGGCCGGGCACCTCCGGGACCTCACCGGGCACGGCCGGAACCCCGCCGGTCGGCACCCCGCCGCCGCCGGCCACGCCCGCGGCGCCCGCCCGGCCTGCGGCGCCCGTCCTGTCCGCCGTGGTCGTCCCGTCGGCCGAGACCCGGCACGGCGTCGCCGGCCGGTACGAGAGCCTGCCGGAACCACGGGACCCCACTGATCCGGACCCGGCGCGGGCGCTGCGCCTGCTGAGCGGGTGGGAGGGGGACGACCTGCCGTTGGGAGCGGCCGGCGCGATGCTGGGCCGTCCGGCCGAGATCACGCGGCGCGAGCTGAGCGTCCTGACCGATCTGCGGCTCCTGGAGAACCCCGCGCCCGGCCGGTACCGGCTGCCCGCCGCGGTACGGGTGTTCGGGCGCACGGTGGCCCCGGCCCGGCACACCGACGCCGAGCGGCAGGAGGCACTGGCCCGGCTCCTCGGGTGGTATCAGCAGACCGCGGTCCGGGCCGAGAACGTGCTGCACCCCTACGGCCGGCGCCAGGTCCCCGGTACCGGCCCGGCCGAGCTGCCGCGGGAGGAGTTCGGCGGCTTCCGGGACGCGTCGGCCTGGTTCACCGCCGAGCACGCGAACCTCGTGACCGCGGTCCGGGTCGCCGCCTGCGCGACCGAGCACACGGTCGCCTGGCAGCTGGCGGCCGGGCTGACCGGCTATCTCCATCTCAGCAAGCGCTGGACGGACTGGATCACGACCACCCAGATCGGCCTCGCCTCCGCCCGGCACCTCGGCGACCGCTCCGGCGAGGCCGCGCTGCTGCTCAGTGCCGGTCTCGCCTACCGTGACCTGCGCCTGCTCGACCGCTCCGTCGACCTGATCGAGCGGGCGACGGCGATCCGGCGGGAGACGGCGGACCAGTGGGGCGAGGCGTGCAGCCTGCTCGGCCTGGGCCTGGTGCACCGGCCGGAGCTGATGATCGTCCACCACCGCCGGGCAGAGAAGATCTTCACCGAGGCCGGGAACCTGTGGGGCTACGCCCTGGCCCAGATCGAGCTGGGGCGGGCGCTGCGCCGGCTGCGCCACCCCGCGCGGGCGGTCGCCTGCCACCACAACAGCGCGGCCATCCTGGCCGAGCTCGGTGACCTGTGGGGGGTCGGGCTGGCGCACCTCAGCCTGGCCGAGGACTACCTGGCCTGCGGCAGCCACGACGACGCGGCCGCTTCATGCCGCCGATCGCTGGCCGTCTGCTGCGAGATCGGCGACCGCCACACCAGCGCGCGCGTCCTGGCCCTGCTGGGGCAGATCTACCTGCGGCTGCCCGACGCGACCGCCGCCCACCAGGCGTGGAGCAGAGCGCTGCGGATCTTCGAGGATCTCGCCGACCCGCGCGCCACGCAGGTCCGGGTGGGCATGGCGAACCTCGACGCGGCGGTGGCGATGGCGTCCTGACGTCCTTCTCGGGAGGCGGAGGCGGAGGCTCAGGGGAAGCGGAAGGTGCGGGGGTGCAGCTGGGGGCGCAGCGGCAGCAGGAACGGGAAGGCGGTGCGCCGCTGCGGCCACTCGTCGCCCGGCCAGGCCCGCCAGGACGGCCAGGGCACCGCGTGCACGGCCCGTGGCCGGCCGGGGGCCGGCGGCGGCTCCACCGCGGGCGGCAGCGGGGTGTCGGACCAGGCGACCGAGAGGTTGCCGCAGAAGCCGCACGGCGGACCGCCGCGGGGCGCGGGCACCGGCGTCCCGTTGTGCCGGTAGACCTCCACGAGGCCGCCGTCGTCGTCGAACCAACGGGTGACACCGAACGAGCGCTCCCACGCACGGCCGCACCGGCGGCACCGGTAGAAGATCTCGACGTTCGCGTTCTCCACGTCCACCACGGGGTGTTCGACGATCATGGACCGGGCCCTTCGTCCGCTTCGGTGGGGTCAGACCTGCCTCCACCTCTGCCCCGCGGGGGCGGAGTTAATCGGGACGGGAGGTCGCCGCGCGCCGCGGCCCGAGCGGTCGGACCGTCAGACCGGAGGGCGGGCATCCCCGCGCACCGGGCGGACCTCGTCGACCAGGCCCCAGGCCGCCGCGGTGGCGGCGTCCAGCGGCCAGCCGGTCAGTGACAGGAAGGCGGTGCGCTCCCGACCGACCCTGCGCACGACACTGGACGTCCCACCAGCGCCGGGCACCAGGCCCATCGCCAGCTCGGGCAGCCGGAAGGTGGTCGCCGGATCGGCGACCACCCGCCGGGCGAAGGCCGGGATCTCCACTCCGGCCCCCACACAGGTCCCGTGCACGTACGCGGTGACCGGGCGCGCGCAGCGCAGCAGCGACAGCGGGATGCTGCGGGTGGTCCGCACCGCGTGGGCGCAGGCCGGGTCGGGCAGCGTGCCGAACTCGCCGAGGTCGCCCCCGCTGCAGAACGAACGGCCCGCCCCCCGCAGCCGCACCTCGGCGACGGTCGGGTCGGCCCCGGCCAGCGCGAACGCGCCGGCGAGGCCGTCCCGCAGGTCGCGGCTCACCGCGTTGTGCACCCGCGGCCGGTTCAGCACGACCCACAGCTCGGCGCCGTCCCGCTCGACGAGAACCGCCGGCTCGGCCGAGTCGGCCGGCTGAGTCGACTCAGCCCGCTCAGCCCGCGCCGCGCGCACGGGCGGCGCGGCGGCGGTCCGGGCCGCGCGGCGCTCCCGGGTGGCCCGGTGCCCGGCGAGCCAGGCGGCGAACTCGGGGCCGGCCTGCAACGTCGAGTAGGTGAACGACTCGGCGATCACCGCGTCGCGGACGTCGATCCCCGCCGAGTACCGCACCAGCTGGGTGAAGGCCACGCACGCGCCGGGGACGGCGCGGGTCATCGCGGCGATCGCGCCGAGGGCGGCCGCGGGCCCGTCTCCCGGCCGCGGCGGGCCGACCCACGGGGCGGGCGGCGCGGCCTCGCCGGTCAGCAGCACGTCGTAACCGGCCGACCCGATGCCCGGGGGGACGTCGGAGAGGTCCGGCGCGACGCCCACCAGCACGCACGGCAGCCAGCGGGCGAGCGCCCCGACCTCGACCGCCAGCGGGCCGCGCACGCGCACGGCCAGCAGCGGCCGTCCGGTGTGCGCGGCGAACATCTCCGGGTCGGTGCGCAGCAGGAGCAGCGCGTCCTCCGGCTCCAGGACCTCGACATCCGGGACGGTCTGCGCCTGACGAACATCCACGGAGCACACGTTAGGCCCGACCCGGGCCGTCGTGACGGGCCCGGGCGCGCGCCGTACTCTCGGGCTGCCGCTCCCCCGCGCTCAGAGGTGGTCCCGTGCTGGTCAGACGCGCCGAGGCCGCCCTGTGCCGCGACGGGCCGCCGGCGGGCGGGCTGGTGGACGTCCGGATCACCGGCGGGGTCGTCACCGAGATCGGGCCGCCCGGGCGGCGCCTCGCCCGGCGGCGCGGCGAGGACGAACTCGACGCCGCCGGCGGGGCCCTGCTCCCCGGCCTGCATGATCACCACATCCATCTGATGTCGCTGGCCGCGGCCGCGGCCTCGGTCGTGCTGGGACCGCCGGAGATCAGCGGCCCACGGGATTTCGCGAGCCGGCTGCGGACGGCGGCCGCCGCGGCGCGCACCGGGACGGCCGGCGGCTGGGTGCGCGGGGTCGGCTACCACCCGGCCGTCGCCGGCGACCTCGACCGGGTGGCGCTGGACGCGCTGACCGGCGACGTCCCGGCCAGGGTGCAGCACCGGGGCGGCGCGCTGTGGGTGCTCAACTCGGCCGGTCTGCGCGCGCTGGGCCTGGGCCCGGAGTCCTTCCTCGATGTCGCGGGCGTCGAGCGCACGCCCGACGCGGTTCCCACGGGGCGGCTGTGGCGGCTCGACGGCTGGCTGGCCGGCCGGGTCCCGCGGGTGCCGGCCGATCTGGGCGCGGTGGGCCGGGCCGCCCTCGCCACCGGGGTCACCGGCTTCACCGACGCCACGCCGCAACGCCGGCCGTCCGACGCCGCCGCGCTCGGCGACGCCGTCGCCTCGGGCGCGCTGCCGCAGCGTCTGACGCTGATG
This sequence comes from Parafrankia discariae, assembly GCF_000373365.1. Classification (NCBI taxonomy): domain Bacteria; kingdom Bacillati; phylum Actinomycetota; class Actinomycetes; order Frankiales; family Frankiaceae; genus Parafrankia; species Parafrankia discariae. The sequence continues at coordinate 183,527 of NZ_KB891263.1, read as the reverse complement.
CTTCCCCTCGACGACGGACCGGGCGGGTCAGGTGAACCCGGTGGACCGGGCGAACCCGGCGGGGCCGGCGGGGCCGCGTTCCCGGACCGGATCTCACCCGGCCCGGCGAAGATCATGCTGGATGACATGAACCTGCCATCGCCGGACGAGCTCGCGCGGCGGGTCCGGCGAGCCCGCCGGGCCGGCATCCCGGTCGCCGTGCACTGCGTGACCCGAGTCCAGCTCGTGGTGGCCCTCGCCGCGATCGCCGCCGCCGGCCCGCCGCCGCCGGGCGGCACCGACCGGATCGAGCACGGCGCGGTCGTCCCGCCGGAGCTGGCCGCGCTGATCGGCGCCGCCGGACTGACCGTGGTCACCCAGCCGAACTTCGTCGCCGAGCGCGGGGACGCCTATCTCGCCGAGGTCGATCCGGACGACCTCGACTGGCTCTATCCCTGCCGGTCGCTGTTGGCCGCGGGGATCGCGGTGGCGGGCGGTACCGACGCGCCCTTCGGCCATCCGGACCCGTGGCGGGCCGTCCGGGCCGCCCGCGAGCGGCGGACGGCGTCCGGGCGGGTGCTCGGACCGGCGGAACGGGTCGACGGGCGGACCGCGCTCGATCTGTTCCTCGGCCGCCCCGACGCTCCGGCCCGCCCCCGCCGGCTGCACCCGGGTCTGCCCGCGGACCTGTGCCTGCTGCGAACGCCGCTGGACGACGCGCTGGCCGACCCCGACGCCGCCCACGTCGCGGCCACGATCATCGACGGAGTGCTCGCCCACACGGCGCCCTAGGGTCCGCCAGCCGCTCCGGCCCTGGCCCTGGCCCTGGCAGGTTTTTACCTGAGACAAAACAGCCGTTTTGCTTCTCCGCAATGATCCCATCGCTAGGGTTATTTAGACGCAACTGCCCATGTTCGAGGGGGTTTGTGCGGTGAGGGACCCGGGCCGACCCGGCCTCCGGGTCGGCGGTCGACACCCACCGTGGATGAGCACATCCCGGTCGATCTGAGGGCCCGCCGGTACCACGACGTCACGCCCCGCGCGACGGCGCACGGGCGCCCCTGCCCCGCCCCATCCGCCCGGCCGGCGCCCCGCATGCACAGCACCCGCGCCGATCACCTGAAGGCCGCCCACGACGCGTCTTCTCCTGACTCTGACCACGAAAGGATCCGTTTTCCCCATGTCAATTACCGAGGCCGTGCCCCAGGACCAGAATCAGGACAAGGACCTTCCGTCTTTTCCTTTTCCGGACACTTTCAGCCCGCTCCCGTCGAAAACGCTGGCCGAGATCGCCCGGCGCGCGCCCGCCATCCGGGTTCGCTTCGGTCCCGGCCAGATCCCGATCTGGCTTATCGTCCGGCATGCCCCGGCCCGGGCGATGCTTGGCGACCCGCGCTTCTCCCGCACGAAGACGCTTGAATTCCGCCCCCCGCTGACCGGGGCGCAGATTCCCGACCCGAACTCGCTGCTGTGGCTCGACCCGCCCGACCACACCCGCATCCGACGGCTGGTCTCCACCGGGTTCGCCCACCGCCGCATCGAACAGCTCCGGCCGTGGATCGCCGAGACCGCCCGCCGGCAGGTCACCGCGATGACCGCCAAGGACGCGCCGACCGACCTGCGCGCCGACCTGGCCGCCGCACTTCCGGTCGACGTCATCTGCCAGATCCTCGGCGTTCCGGAGATCGACCGGAAGAACGTCCGCACGTGGGGCGAGGCGCTCTTCCGCTTCGCCACCAACCGGGAGGCCGCCGCCGCCGGGCAGAAGGCCCTGTACGGCTACATGGACAGCCTGGTGCGGGAACGGCAGGCGCAGCTCGCCGCGGGCGAGCCCGCGACGAAGCTGTTCGACATCCTGATCACCACCCAGGACACCGACGACGGCCGGCTGAACGAGGTCGAGCTGCGTTCGCTGGCGCTGACGCTGCTCATCGGCGGCTTCGAGACCACCGCGGGTGTGATCACCAACGCGGTCACCACACTGCTGACCGACCGGTCGCAGTGGGAGTCGCTGGTCGCGGACCCGGCCCTGCTGCCGAACGCCGTCGAGGAGCTGCTGCGCTATCACCCGCTGTCGATGACCTTCCCCCGGGTGGCGACCGAGGACGTCGATCTCGGTGAGTTCACGGTGCGGGCCGGCGAGGTCGCGATCGCCCCGTTCGCGGCCACCAACCGCGACCCGGACCTCTACGACGACCCCGACCGGCTCGACCTCACCCGGCAGCCGGTGGCGAACCTGGCCTTCGGTCACGGCGCCCACCACTGCATCGGCGCGCACCTGGCCCGGGTCGAGCTGGCCGAGGTGCTCTCCGCGCTGATCGACATCGTGCCCACGCTGCGCCTGGCGGTGCCGGTGTCGGAGCTGCGCTACGAGCTCGCCGCGCCGATCGGCCGGCCGGAGACGCTGCCCGTCGCCTGGTGACACACCCGCCGGCGCGCCGGCTCACCCCGGCGTGGCCTGTCCGGCCACGCCGGGGAGGGCGCCGCGACCGGCCAGGCCGCCGTTCGACGACCAGGCCGACCACATCCGCGCGTAGTGCCCACCCGCGGTCACCAGGTCGTCGTGCGAGCCGCTCTCCACGACCCGGCCCCGGTCGAGGACCAGGACACGGTCGGCCGCCGCCGCCTGGGTCAACCGGTGGGCGACCAGCAGGACGGTGCGGCCGCTGAGCGAGCGCTCGGCGGCGAGCTCCAGCCGCCTGGCCCCGGCGCTGCCCGCCTCGGCGGTGGCCTCGTCGAGGATGACGATCGGCGCGTCGACGAGCAGGATGCGCGCGAGGGCGAGCTCCTGCGCCTGCGTCGGGGTGAGCCGGTGCCCGCCCTTGCCCACGACGGTCCGGATCCCGGACGGCAGCGCGGTGACCCACTCCAGCGCGCCCGCCCGCTCCAGTGCCCCCTCGAGCTCCGCCTCGGTGGCCTCCGGCCGGGCCAGCCGGAGATCCTCGACCAGCGGCCCGGCGAACACATGGACCTCCTGGGTGATCAGGCCCACCGACCGGCGCAGCTCGTCCGGGCCGAAGCGGTCGACCGGCTGGCCGCCGAGCCGCAGCTCGCCGGACGCCGGCGGGTGGAGCCCGGCGACGAGCTTGGCGAGCGTGGTCTTGCCGGCGCCACTGGCACCGACCACCGCGAGGCGTTCCCCGGCCGGGACGGCGAGGTCGACGCCGTGCAGCACCTCGTGGCCGGCCCCGTAGGCGAACCGGACGTCGCGCAGGTCGATCGACGGCTCGGTGAGGACCGTCTCCTCCCGCTGCTCCGGCAGCGGCACACCGGCGACACCGACCAGACGGGACAGCGCCGCGCCCGCCTCCTGCACCATGTCGATCATCATCAGCACCATGTTGACCGGTTCGAACAGGCGGCTGAAGTAGAACGCCGCGGCCGTGGCCGCGCCGACGGTCACCGATCCGCCCCGGACCAGGTAGAAGCCGGCGACCAGGACGGCCGCCACGCCGATGGCCTCGGACAGATGCATCCGGCCCCAGAAACGTGTCCGGAAGTGCATCGCCCGGAAGGCGCAGTCCATCGCCTCCTCCGAGCGCCCGGCCATCAGCCGGAGGTGGTCGGGACCGAGCCGGAAGGCCCGGACGGTGTCCGCGCCGCCGACCGAGTCGAGCAGCTGCTGGGCGCGGGCGCCCTCGGCCACCCGCTGGGCGGCGAACACCGGGCCCGATCTGCGCAGGTACCACCGCAACGCGTAGAGGTCCGTCGGCACGGCCAGCAGCGCGACGACGGCGAAGCGCCAGTCGATGACCGCCAGGCCGACCGCCGTCATCCACACCAGGAACACGGACATGGCCAGCGTCGGCAGGATGTTGCGGATCGCCGTCGTCACGACCTCGACGTCGCCGCTGATCCGGGCCACGAGGTCACCGGCACCGCTGCGCTCCACCGCGCCCGAGGGCAGGTGCAGCGCCCGCTCGACCACCTCCTCCCGCAGCGTCGCCAGCACGGGCTCGGCGACGAACGCGATCAGCGTCCTGGTCAGCACCTGGAAGACGCCCGTGGCGACCGCGACCAGCACCAGGACCTGGACCGGCCAGACCATCGCCCCCCGGTCACCCTCGATCGCCGCGTCGATCACCCACCCGAGGGCACGCGGGGTGACCAGCTGGACGGCCGCGCCGACCGACAGCGCCAGGACCGTGAGCACCGCGAGATACCAGCGCGGTCGGAGCAGGCGCAGCGCGTAGCGCCAGGTCTCCCCCGCCCCCGCCTTCGGGAGGAGGCCGTCGTCGGGCCCGGGTGTGGCGCTGATGGCCCTACCGTCCTTTCGCTCGGGCCGGCGCCTCATGCGAGGACCAGCTCGCGGTAGCGGGGGTGCGATCCGACGAGTTCCTCATGGGTCCCCTCGGTCGTGATCACACCGCCGTCGAGCACCACGACGCGGTCGCAGAACGACAGCACGCCGGGGCTCGAGGTCACACAGACCGTGCTCGCGCCGTCGCGCAGCTGCCGGACGCCCTGCGTGATCCTCAGCTCGGTGAGCGAGTCCACCGCGGTCGTCGGCTCGTGCAGCACCAGCACGGGGGCGTCCGCCGCCAGGGCGCGGGCGAGGGCGACCCGCTGGCGCTGACCGCCGGACAGCGACACCCCACCGTGCAGGAGCCGCGTCTCCAGGCCGTCGCTGAGCACCTCCTCCAGGTCGTCGAGCGCCGCCGCCGTGACCACCGGGCCGAGCTCCACCCCGGGCGCCGCGGAACGGATGTTGGTGACCACCGTCCCCTCGAACAGCTCTGCGTCGTGCGGGGCCACCAGGACGACGGAGCGGGTCTCGTCGGGATGCAGCCGCGCGACGGACTCGCCGTCGAGCAGGACGGTTCCGGTCTCGGGGTCGGCGTCGCGGGCCAGGACGGCCAGCAGGGCCGCCGCCTCTTTCGGGTCGGCGGCGACGATGCCGACGAACTCGCCCGCCGCCACCTCCAAGTCGAGGCCGTGGATGGTGCCGGCCGAGAAGCCCTCGAAGCGCAGGCGCCCGGGCCGGCCCCCTGTGGCCGCCGCGGCCCCGGTGGCCTGCGCGGCCTCTGTGGCCTCTGTGGCCTGCCGGGTGCCGCCGACCGCGTGGGGGGCGTTGAGGATCGCGGCGATGCGGCCGGCCGAGGCCAGTGACTGCGCGCGCTGCGAACCGAAGCCGGTGATCCGGTTGAGGGGATCGACCAGGAACTGCGCCAGGCCGACCGCGGTGATCAGCGCGCCGATGCTGATCGACCCGCCGGCGGCCAGCCGCCCGGCCACGAGGGTCACGGCGGCGAGCAGACCACCGGCCAGCACGACGGCCACCGCCCGTACGGTCGACTCCACGGCCGCCGAGCGCAGGGTAGCCCCCAGCGCCTCCCGGCTGGCCGCCCGGTAGCGCCGGACGGCGGGACGTTCGCCACCGAAGCCCTTGAGGACCCGCAGGCCGGCGATCAGATCCGCGGCCAGGCCGGTCGCCGCCGCCATCTTCGCGCGTTCCGCCGCGCTGCGCTGCTCCAGCGGCCGGCCGAGCACGTGTGTGATCACCAGCAGCAGCACCGAGCCCGCGGTCACGAGGGCGGTGAGCGGAAGGGAGAACCGGGCGAGGGCGACCACCGCCACGCCGACCCCGGCGAAACCGGAGATGGCCATCGCGGTGGCGTAGTTGAGCATGCCGGCCTTCAGCGCGTCGCCGGTCGCCAGGGAGACGAGCTCACCGGGCATCCGCTCCGCCCCGGCGGAGCCGCGTGGGTCGAGAACCCGCTCCGCCAACAGCATCCGCAGGTCGTGACCGGCCCCCTGGGTGGCCCGCAGGTTCGCCCGGAAACCCCACCTCATCGCGCAGGTCAACACCACGAAGAGCCCGAGGACCGCCGCCAGCCAGCGCAGCATGGACGCGCCGTCGCCGGTCGCGACGGCACGGTCGACGGCGAGGCCGATCGAGACCGGCACGAGCGCCTCGGCGACCTGGTGGCACGACAGGAAGAACGACGAGCCGCCGAGATGGCGCAGCTGGCCCCTTCTCGCCCGCCGCAGGATCGACGCGGCCGTGTGCGTCTGACCGGTGGAATCGGAGACCGCCGGCGCGTTCACGGCGTATTCCGCCCGGCGGTGTGAATCACCGGTGCGCCGCGTGTGGGTTCCCTTTCCTCCTGCCACCGCGGATACGGCCGGGCCTGTTTGGCCTGCCGGTTTCTCCGTAACAGGTCTGGTGCCTCGGCCACCGGGCCGGTAACGGCCCCCAGGACCGGGTCGTCGATGTTCATATCTGTCTCCTCGACCGCCGAATCGGGAAGCCATCGGCGCGCGTCGAATCAGCGGGAGCCGTGATCGCGCCTTTCGACTTCCCCATACTTGTACGCTTTGCGGCCGTGACCGTCTCTGCATCTACGGCCAGATAACCAACCCAAACGGCCAACATCAACATCGCGCCCGGAAGCAGGCGGCCGACCTGCGCCTCCGGAGCGGCCGTCGGCCGCGATGATCGTTTTCCGGCGCGCGACGATGACCGGTAGACCACAACGGGCCCCGTTTGTACACTCTCGACCATGACCGCCCCCGCACATTCCGCCAGGAGGCCACCGGAAACGGCCACGGCCAGCCTGGTCGACGTGCGCCGAGGGGGTCAGGCCCTCGGCGGCAGCTACCTGTACGAGGGCGAGCGGCTCGTCACCGGCTGGCACTCCCACGACCTGCACCAGATCGAGTACGCGGTCGCGGGTGTGGTCGAGGTGGAGACCGCCACCGCCCACTACCTGCTGCCACCGCAGCAGGCGGCCTGGATTCCGGCCGGCCTCGAACACCAGGCCACCATGAACACCGCGGTGCGGACGGTGTCGGTGATGTTCGACCCGCGGCTCGTCCCGCATCCCGGGGACCGTGCCCGCATCCTCGCGGTAGCCCCGCTCATCCGCGAGATGATGATCTACGCCCTGCGGTGGCCGATCGACCGGACTGAACCCGACCCGGTGGCCGACGGCTTCTTCCACACCCTCGGCCATCTCGTCTCCGAGGCGCTCGACCACGAGGCGCCGCTCAGCCTGCCGACCTCGACCGACCCGCTGGTGTCCGCGGCCATGGCCTACACCCAGAACCACCTCGACTCGGTGACGGTCGCCGAGGTCAGTCGGGCCGTCGGCGTGTCCGAACGGACGCTGCGCCGCCAGTTCCGCTCGACACTCGGCCTGTCCTGGCGCAGCTACCTGCTGCACGCCCGCCTGCTGCGCGCGATGGCGCTGTTCGCCGTGCCCGGGCAGTCGGTGCTGGAGGTCTCGACGGCCGTCGGCTTCGACAACGGCAGCGCGTTCGCCCGCGCGTTCTCCCAGTACTGCGGGGAGACCCCGTCGTCCTACCAACGGCGGATAAGCGCCGCGCCGCAGCCGTTGACCGTTTCCCGCACCCCGGCCGCGCAGCAGGCCTGACCCGGCTCCGACAGGCGCGACGGCTCCGGCACGCCCGGCGGCTCCGGCCAGCCGGGGCGAAACCGGAGGGCCGGCGGCGGCGCCCGCATTTCACCCGGCCGCCGGTGCGACCGAGATGACGGCTATTCACTCCCTCGCACACCTTTTTCGATCCCCGATCGGGGCGCATTCCAGATTCCGCGGCCCATTCGGCGACAGACATCCCAAGCACGGCCTTGAGTTCCCATTCCGGCAGCGCTTCAACGCCATCCGAACCAGCTGGGGTAGCGTTCGCTGCGCGCCTTCAGGCGCGTCAGGAAAACGACCACCGAGAAGGGGATCCAAAGAAAATGATCCAGCAGCAGCAGCAGGAGCAGCGTCAGGTGGAGCAGCAGCGGCGCCAGGTGGAGCAGCAGCTGCGCCAGAACTGGCAGCAGCTGCGCTACCGCATCCTCGACCAGTTCGGCCAGGTCAGCACGGCGGACCTCGACGCCGCCACCAACATCAACGATCTCGTCGCCCGTATCGCGGACAAGACGAACCACAGCGAGCGGTACGTCGAGAACCGCCTGCGTGAGCTGTCCGGTGTCGCGGCGAACCAGGGCGGCCTGTTCGTCTGAATGGACTGCCCAGCGCATTTCGGCGCTGGGCAGCTGGGCGATCGGCAGCGCCAGCCGTCCGAATCCCCATGGTAAGGAAATGCCCGGCCGGTCCGGCCTCGGCACATCCCGGGGGAACGTGACGTAAGCCGGCACCCGCCCGGACTTCGATCGCTACTCGGCGCGTGCGTTCATTCCGCCGCGCCGAGTAGTGACCGAAACTCAAGAAGGTCGTCCATCAGTTTGATGTTCTCCGGGGTCCGCGGGAGCCGACGCAGCTCCTCGAGGATCACATCGGTTTCCTCCACAGTGGGAACATCATCGATCGACTCGACCAGCCTGACGATGTCAGTCATGGGAATACCACCTCTCCCGCCTTCGTGACGTGGATGGGTCGACCCGGTACCCACACGACCGGATGTCACGCACTCCAAGAGTCACACGCGGCGATTCACCGGAAGTTAAGCTCCGGGCTCCTTCCGTGTTAAATGCCTCTCTGGAACCACTCCGGCGCGGCGGGTCACCTCCCCGCCCACGGGGCCGGCGCGCCGAGACGGCCTGCCGCTACCGGCGCGCTGGCCGCGCGCTACCGGCAGCGGGGACCCTCGTCGCACCCGGGCTCATCCGGGATCACCCGGCCCGGCGATCGACCGTCCCGGTGATCCCGCGATCCCCGGGCAGCCAGCTTCGAGAGCCCGCGGCCCACCCGGCCCGCGCCAGAGAAAGGCTCCAGTTCATGCCCATCGATGTGTCGCAGCACGCCGACCTCTCCGCGACCGACTACCTGCTCGAGCTCGTCGACCTGTTCGAGAACGCGAACGTCGGCATCCTGGTCACGGACTTCGACGGAACCGTGCGGCGGGCGAACCGGGCCCAGCGCCGGATCGTGGGCTGGCCTGACGCGGGCTCGTCCGCGCCCGAGCTGTCGGTCAGGGCCCTCCTGGACGCCACGACCTGGGAGCGGCTGACGGCGACCGCGGCCCGCGGGCACGCGCTCCACAACGAACCGGTCACGATCAAGCGACCCGACGGTTCGACCGCGGACTGCCTGCTTGACGTGAACGGCGAGCCGGACGGCGGCCTGCTCCGCATCGTCACCCGGCCGGCGTTCGTGGCGTCCCTGCCGGGGCCCGACGGCACCGACGCGTGGGAGTGGCACCGCCGGTGGAGCCAGTCCGACGTCACCCCGCTCGTCGAGGGGCTGGACGAGGCGGGCGTCCAGTCGCTGACGAAGGAGCTCGACGACCTCTTCGAGCTGCTCCCCGTCCCCGTCCACGCGATGGCCCGCACCGCCGAGGTGCGGCGGACCAACCAGGTTCACCTGCGGTTCCTGGGCTGCGAGGACGAGCCGGAGCGGTTCGTCGGCCAGAACCTCCTCCCGATCTTCGCCGTCGAGGCCGACCTGGTGGCGATGGGCGAGGCCATGACCGGCCAGAGCGGGATCGTCAACTTCCCGACCACGATCCACCGGCTCGACCGCTCGACCCTGCCGATGACCGTCTACTCGAGCATGGTCGTGCGCGACAACGACTTCGTCGGCACCCGCTGCTTCGTCTTCTTCGCCGACGCGTCCGACGCCCCCGACATCGCATCGGCCGCCGACCCCGCCTGAGACCCGGTGCCGGCGGGTGAGCCGGACGGGCCGGGGCGCCCCCGGCCCGGTGGCAGGTGGCACCGATCAGGCGGGGCCGGTCAGCCAGGCCCGGTCAGTTGGGCCCGGTCACGCGGGATGGCCCGGTTCCATGTCGCGCACGTCCTGGAATCCCAGCTGGCGCAGCGGGCCGTGGAACTCCCCGGCGGCCGGTTCGATCACGAACGCCGTGTGGTCGCCGACCTCGACGGCGTTCACCACCGGACCGGCGAACCAGGCCCGCGGGCCCGCCAGCACCGGCATCCCGAACGGTCCCGCCGACCACTGACAGCGGGCGAACTTGTCGACCTCGTCACCGGTGAGCTCCCCGAACAGCTCGGAGAGCTCCCGGTCGGCGACGTCGAGGAGGTGCACGGCCAGATGCGTCGCCTGCCGGGCCACGGCGAACGTGTGGTTGCCGTGTGAGACACAGATGAGGTAACGCGGCGGATCGATGCTGCACTGGGTGTGGAAGCCGACGAGGCAGCCGCTGCGCTCACCGCCCGCCGTGGTGGTCACGATCGCCATCGGATAGCTGACGGCGCTCACCGCCCCGTGGAACGCGCCTGACTCGACCATGGATCGCCCAGCTCCTCTCCCGCTCAGGTACGCCGCCCCGCCGCCCCGCCGCCCGCCCGGGCGGCGGGGCGGCGGGCGCCTGGGACATTCCCAGAGATCAGTGCCTCATACCCGTCCCGACGGTCGCACGGCGCGCCCCGCCGGGCACGGGTGGCCGCCGGGCGCAGGCCCGCCCTCACCGGCAGCCCGCCCGGAGGGTGAGATGGGTCCATGCCGGTCACGGGTCCTCGGATGCGGGTACTGGGGGTGGACGCCTGCCCCGGCGGATGGGTGGCCGTCGAACTGAGCGGCGGCGCCTTCGCCGGGGCCCGCTTCACCGCCACGCTGCGCGACCTCACCGACCGCACCGACCGCAGTACAGCAGCTTCGGCGAGCCGGGCCTTCGACATGATCGCCGTCGACATGCCCCTCGGGCTGCTTGCCGACGGCTGGCGGGAGTGCGACCGGGCGGCGCGCGCCGCGGCCGGGCCACGCCGGGCGAGTGTCTTCCTGGTTCCCCCGCGGCCGGTGTGGGCGGTCGAACAGTTCGCGGACGCCAACGCGCTGTGCCGGGCGATGACCGGCGGCGGCCTGACCCGCCAGGCGTGGGGACTGCGACCGAAGGTCCTCGAGGCCGACGCGCTGCGCGCCGACCACCCCGACGCGCTGCGCGAGGTGCATCCCGAGCTGGCGTTCGGCGCGATGGCCGGCGCGCCGCTCCCCTTCGCGAAGACGACCTGGGCGGGAGCGGCCCACCGGCGGGCCCTGCTCGCGGCAGCCGGCATCGCGCTGCCGGACGATCTCGGCCCGGCCAACGCGGTGCCACCGGTGGACGTCCTCGACGCCGCGGCCGCCGCCTGGACGGCGCACCGCATCGCGACCGGCGCCGCCGGCTGCCTGCCGGCCCCCGGGTCGGGCCAGCTCGACGACCGGGGCGTCCCGACCGGGATCTGGTTCTGAGCCGTCCGCGAGCACCCGGCGTACCGTCGTGGACACTGTGGATGCCGAGAGCACGGTGGGTCGGGACGGGACGATCCGGACCGGCACGCCGCCACGGGCAGTGGTGATCGTGCATGACGTCGCGAACGGTGCCGCCGTGACCGAGACCGGCAGCATCGGCGACCGGCTGCGGCACCACGGCGTCGACGTCGCCCTCGTCACCTCCGGCACGCCGCCGCCCCCACCGCGGACACTGGACCTGGTGGTGGTCATGGGGTCGGACAAGTCCGCCTACGACGACACCGTGCCGTGGCTGCCGTCCGAGCTGTCCTACCTGCGGGCGGCGATCGAGGCCGGGACCCCGGTCCTCGGCATCTGCTTCGGAGGGCAGCTACTCGCCCGCGCCCTCGGCGCCCTCGTGCGACGGGCGCCGCGCCCCGAACTCGGCTGGCGCTCGGTGACCTCCGCGGTGCCGGATCTCGTCCCCGCGGGCCTGTGGCTGGAGTTCCACTTCGACACCTTCGACGTCCCGCCGGGCGCCGAGGAGATCGCCTGGACGGCGGACGCGCCGCAGGCCTTCCGCTCGGGCCCGCACCTGGGCGTCCAGTTCCATCCCGAGATCACGCCGGCCAGCTTCGAGGGATGGGTCCGCGGGTGGCGGGAGCAGGGGCTCGAGCCCTGGCTGCGCGGACACGGCGTCGACGCCGCCGCCCTGCGCGCGGAGATCGCCACCAGGGCCGACGAGGCGCGACACCGCTCGGACGCCCTGTTCGACGCCTTCTGGGCGAGCGCCCGCGCCACAGCCGGCTCCACGCCGCCGCTCCGGGCGGGTCGAGCCGGACGGCCGCGGGCAGCGCCGGGCCCGGCACGCCGATCACGCTCGCCGACTACCGCGGCCTGGACACCGTCGTGGTCATCAAGCAGCTGCGCGAGTCAGGCCTGACGGTGCGGACCTCGTCCGGTCCTGGCCCCGGACGCAAGCCGGGTCGCCTTCACCGGGCCCGACGGCGAGATCCTCAGCGTCCGGACGGACGGCGGCGACTCCCGCCAGATCACCGACGAACCGGACGGCTCGTCGGACCACGCGGCCTTCTCCCCCGACGGCCGCACGGTCGCGTACACCCGCAACATCGGCGGGATGTTCCTAATCAACGCCGACGGTTCCGGCCGCCGCCGGATCAGCACCGCCCGCGACGCGTACGAGCTGTCCTGGTCGCCGGACGGCGCCCAGATCGTGTTCCGCGGCGGCGGCGACCAGTCGCTGCACGTCCTGTCCCTGGACGGGACCGGCGAGCGGGCTCTGGGCGGACGGACGGCAGCGGTGTGGTCCGAGGGGCGGCTTCCCCTGGCCACTGACCTGTCCAGGCCGCACACGACCGATGCCGAGCCAACATCTGCGGCACCGACCGCTTGATCGTGCCACTCTTTGATCAACATGATCCGAACACGAATCGAAAGTAGACCGAGCACCTTGTATGCGACTACGCCATCGGGTCACCCAACGGCGGGAAATCGCTACCCCGTCGAAGCAGTAACTGACAGGTGACCTAGCACGGTAGAAGTTCAGGCGGCTCGCCGAGAACAGGTCTTGGAAATTAAAGATCAACCTGGGATGGCCATCCGGCGGCATCCGTGAAAGCCCGGGGGCGGAGGCCCGGCGGCGCGCCGGGCTGATCCTTGCGCGCCGCCGAGACAGTCGTGCTAGATCCCCTGAGGTTCGGTGAAGGGACCGTCCGGGCCGTAGGCGGCGACCTCGGTGAAGATGGTCGCGCGCATCGCCGGGTCCTGCAGCGGGCGCAGCGGCGAGGTGGCCGGCTTGTGATCCGCCCCGCGCTCCCAGGTCACGAACTCGGCCATGCTCGTCCACTCGCTGACGACGGCGAACTTCGTCGGCTCGGCGGCGGAGCGCAGCAGGCGGTTCCCGAGCAGGCCGGGCGTGCCCACCAGCTTGGAGCTGATCTCGTGGTAGGCCCGTTCGACCGCGCCCTGGTCCTCGGCCGGGTCGACCGCCCACAGCATCACCCGCACCCGGCCCCCGGCACCGGCCTCGGCTTCGGCTTCGGCTTCGGCCGATCCTTCAACCCGAGCCGAATCCACCGCGGCCGAGTCCACCGCGGTTGACTCGGCCGGAACCGACTCGCCCGGAACCGCCTCGGCCGAGGCGGTCTCCGGCGGGTCGGTCTCCGGCGGGGCGTCCGCCTTCTTCTTGCGGCGGATCACTCGGCCGCCGCGCCGACGAGGTGGGTGAGCACCGTCCCGGTGACCATCGAGCCGCTGGCCCGCAGCGGGTGCAGGATCTTGCGATGCTCCAGGTGCCCGGGGCTCAGCTCGAACTCGCGGAACTTCGGCTCGTCCACCCAGTCGCTGATGATGTAGTACGTGCTCGGCTCGTCCTCGGAGCGGATCAGCCACTGGCCGAGGTTCGCCGGGTGGCTGGTCACGCCGTCGCCGATCCGCAGCCAGGTCTGCTCGAACTCCTGCTCGCGGCCCGGGTGGATGTGCATGGTCAGCATGATGCGGAACGGCTGGGGGTGGCCCATCAGATTCCTCCGTCGACCGTGAAGGTGGCGCCGTTGACGTAGCTGGACACGTCGCTGGCGAGGAACAGGACGACGGCGGCGACCTCGTGGGCCTCGCCGAGCCGGCCCAGCGGGATGCGGTTGGTGTACGCGGCGCGCGCCGCCGGGGGCATGCCGGCCGCCTGGTCGGTCTCGATGACGCCCGGCGAGACCAGGTTCACCCGGATGCCCTTGGAGCCGAGCTCCTTGGACAGCGAGCGGGTCAGGCCGATCAGGCCGGTCTTGGCCGCCGTGTAGTGGGCGCGCAGCGGCACGCCGACGAGCCCGGCGCCGGAGCCGATGTTGACGACCGTCCCCGAGTCACCGAGCAGCGGCAGCGCGCCCTGGGTGACGAGGTGGGTCGCGGTCAGGTTGGTGGTCAGCACCTGCGTCCAGGCGTCCAGCGGCAGCTCGGCGTACGGGATGTGGCTGATCGTCCCGACGCTGTTCACGACGATGTCGAGGCCACCCAGATGGGTGCCGGCCGCCGACACCAGCTCGGTGATCTGCGCCGGGTCGGCGACGTCGGCCTGCACCAGCAGGTGGTCGTTGCCGGTGTCCTTGAGCTCGCGGCGCAGGCTCTCCGCGTCCTCGGTCTGGCGCTGGTGGCCGACCACGACGGTGGCGCCGGCCTGGGCGAGCCCGAGCACGACGGCCCGGCCGATACCGCGCGTGCCGCCGGTGACCAGGGCACGCTTGCCGGCCAGGTCTGGGAACATCGATGATCCTCTCGAAAGGTGAGTCCGGAATGTCCCGGGTGGTCGCGGCCACCCGGATCCCCCGGCGCGCCGACGGCGTCGTCAGCGCGCCGGAGAGACAGGTGAGGCGGGCCGGCCCGCGGTCGGTGCCGGCCCGCGGTCGGTGCCGACCCTCAGTCGGTGCCGACCGCCCGCAGGACGAGCGAGCTGTTGAACCCGCCGTGGCCGCGCGCGTTGACCAGCGCGACCCGGACCCGGCCCTCGCGCGGCGAGCGCACCAGGTCGAGGCCGTGGGCGGGGTCGGGCTCGTCGAGGTTGCCCACGGCGGGGATCACCCCGTCGCGGATCGACAGCAGCGCGGTCGCCGCGGCGAGGGCGGAACCGCCGGCGCACAGCCGTCCGATGAGCCCCTGCGGGGCGGTCACGGGTACCGCCCCGGCGCCGAAGACGTCCCGGATCGCCGCCGCCTCCAGCGCGTCGAGGTCCGGCGAGCCGGCGCCGTCGGCGAACACGACGTCGACGTCGGCGGGGGTCAGCTTCGCGTCGGCGAGCGCGCGGCGCATCGCCGCGGCCAGCCAGCGCGAGTCCGCCGGCGCCTGCTCGTGGTGCGCGCCGTCGTGGGTGGCCGCGTAGCCGGCGATCTCGCCGTAGACCCGGGCGCCACGGCTGGCGGCGGTGACCGGGTCCTCGACGAGCAGGGTCGCCCCGCCCTCGCCGGGCAGGTAGCCGTTGGCACGGACGTCGAACGGCTTGTAGCCGTCGGCGGGGCTCGCCGCGGAGCTGACCCGGCCGCTGCTGAGGTGGCAGGTCAGCGCGTACGGCGTCAGCCCGCACTCGGCGCCGCCGGCGAGCACCGTGGGGGTGCCGCGCCGGATGGTGCGCCGGGCCTGGGCGAGGCTGTCGAGACCGCCGGCGCCGTCGGAGACGAGGACGCCCGACGGGCCCTTGAGCCCGTGCCGGATCGAGGTCTGGCCGGTCGTCGCCGCGTAGAACCAGGCGATCGACTGGTAGACGCTGACCGCGGTGCGCCCGCGCGTCCACAGCCGGGACAGCTCCCGCTGGCCGAAGTCGTTGCCGCCGGAGCCGGCACCGAAGACCACCGACGTCTCGTACGGGTCGCGCTCGGCCGGGTCGTAGGCGGCGTCGGCCAGCGCCAGCCTGGACGCGGCCATGCCCAGCCAGGTCCAGCGGTCGGTCTGCACCAGGTAGCGGTGGTCGACGTACTCCTCGGCGGCGAAGTCGGGGACCTCGCCGGCGATCCGGGTGTCGTAGCGGCTCGCGTCGAACCGGGTGATCGGCGCGACGCGCAGTTCGCCGCGCAGCGTCGAGGCCCAGTACGCGTCGAGGCCGATCCCGCTGGGCGCGATGACCCCGAGCCCGGTGACGACCGGCCGCACCGCGCCCGCCGCGGGGCGGCCGGCCGCCCCGGCCGCCTCGGCCGGTGCGGTGTCCAGGACGGTCATGTCCGGTCCGCCGAGGCCAGGACGATCGCTGACTGGAAGCCGCCGAACCCGCTGCCCACCGACAGCGCCGCGTCCACGGTGTGGTCGCGCGCGGTGTTCGGGACGTAGTCCAGGTCGCACTCGGGGTCGCGGGTCGTCCAGTTCGCCGTCGGCGGCACCACGTTGTGCTCGATCGCCAGGGCGCAGGCCGCGAGCTCGATGGAGCCGATCGCGCCGAGGGAGTGGCCGACCATCGACTTGATCGAGCTGACCGGCACCTCGTGGGCGTGGGCGCCCAGCGACCGCTTGAAGGCGGCCGTCTCGTGCCGGTCGTTCTGCTTCGTCCCCGACCCGTGGGCGTTGACGTAGTCGACGGCGGACGGGTCGAGGCGCGCCTGGCCCAGGGCCATGCGGATGGCCTCGGCCATCTCGACGCCGTCCGGGCGCAGGCCGGTCATGTGGAAGGCGTTGGACCGCGAGGCGTACCCGCCGACCTCGCAGTAGATGTGCGCGCCGCGGGCCCGCGCCGACTCCAGCTCCTCGAGGATGAGGACGGCGCTGCCCTCGCCCATCACGAAGCCGTCACGGCTGGCGTCGAACGGCCGCGAGGCGTGCTCGGGGTCGTCGTTGCGGGCCGAGGTGGCGCGGATCGCGTCGAAGCAGGCGATGGAGATCGGCGAGAGCGGCGCGTCGGAGGCGCCGGCGATCACGATGTCCGCCTCGCCGTCGACGATGAGCTGGTGGCCGTAGCCGACCGCGTCGATGCCGGAGGTGCACCCGGTGGAGACCACGAACGACGGGCCGTGCGCGCCGAACCGGCAGGCGATCTCGGTGGCCAGGGAGCTCGGCACGAGCGCGTGGTAGAGGAACGAGCTCGCGTAGCGCGGGTCGACCTCCCAGTGCTTCCCGCCGTCGCTGACGACCACGTACTCGTTCTCGAGCCGGGTGGTCGCCCCGACAGCGCTGCCCATGCTCACCCCGACGACCGGCCCGTCACCCGGCCCGCGCTCGGCGCCGCCGACGCCGAGGCCGAGGTCCAGCCCGCTGTCGGCCACCGCCTCCGCGGCCGCTGCCAGGGCGAACTGCACGAACCGGTCGTTGCGCGCGATCTCCTGGCGGGTGAGGCCGGCGGCGAGCGGGTCGAAGTCGCATTCGGCCGCGACCTGCGACCGGAACGGCGACGGGTCGAAGAAGGACAGCCGGCGGGTGGCGGTGCGGCCATCCGTGAGCAGGGTCCAGAACTCCTTGCGGTTCGAGCCACCGGGGGCGACGACGCCGACCCCGGTCACCGCGGTGCGGCGCGGACCCCCATCCCGCGACGCCGGCCCGTGGGCGCCGTCCGGCCGCGACCGCTGCGTGGGTTTGTTCACTGCTGCGACTGCTCGGGTAGCGGCTCGGTGTCCACGTGCCCGAGGTCGGGCCGCGGGGCGAGCGGGCTGAGGTGGAACACGAGGAAGGCCACCTCGTCGCCGGTGTTCACGATCCGGTGCCGCATGCCGATCGGGATGAGCAGGCCGTGCTCGGCGGGCAGCGCGGTGTGCTCACCGTCGAGGCGGGCGGTGACCGCGCCGCTGACGCAGTAGAGGAACTCCTCGGAGTAGGGGTGCCAGTGCTCGGTCACCACTTCTTCGGGCTGCAGGGTGAGGGTGCCCAGGAACCCGGACTTGGCCCCGACGGTCGCCGGGGACAGCAGCGTGCGGATGTCACCGCCGCGGCGCCGGTTGGCCGGCACGTCGTGGATCGAGAGGACCTTGGGGACCGTCAGGGGCGCGGGGGTCGCGATGCTCACCGTTATCTCCTCAGACCTGCTCGGGAACCTGGACCTGGTCGGCCGTCGGCGCGGCGGCGCGGGCCACCGCCTCGACCTTGTCGCGGATGGACGCCTGCTCGCGCGGCGTGTTCGTGTTGATCCGCCGAGTCATCTGCTCGGTGGTCACCGGGGCCGTCGGGCGCATCTGGAAGTCCTGCACCCAGCGCATCCGGGTGCCGGCGCCCTCGGGCAGGTACGTCCACTCGATGTGCATGTACTCGAACGGCCCGGTCTCCACCCGGTAGGCACGGACCTTGTGGTTCACCGGGTCGAGGGTGCGCTCGGACACCCAGCTCCAGGACGTCCCGTTCTCGTCGGGGTGCATCGTCAGGCGGAACTTGAAGGTGTTCTCCGCCTTCTCGAGGATCTCGACCGAGGCGTACTCGGTGAACAACGACGGCCAGGACTCCAGGTCGTTGGTCATGGACCAGACGAGGTCGATGTCGGCATCGATGAAGATCGAGTTGTCGGTGTGCCCGCTCACGTGTTTCTCCGGTTCGCTCACTGGAGGGGAATGGTTTCGGTCTGGGCGTCTCAGGCGACCTCGGACTGCAGGAGCGCGCTGTTCACGGTGGTGAGGATGTCGGCGAGGGTGTATCCCTCCGGCGCCTCGTTCGGGAGGTCGACGCCGAACCGCTCCTGCACCTCGGCCTGGAGCTGCAGGTAGGCGAGCGAGTCGAGGCCGATGTCGGTGAACGTCACGCCGAGTTCGGCCGGACGGTCCTCCGGCGGCAGGCCGGCCTGCTCCACGAGGAAGTCGAGAAGCTCGTCGGCGGTCCACTGCAGGGGCATCTGCGTTCCCTTCTCACCATTCCCGCGTTCGCGGGACACGGTTGTGACATCAATCTCTGGAACTCGGGCATCCTGAAAGCTCGGAAGACAGCACCGCGGCGACCAGGCGTTCCGAAACCGGGGCGCGCGAACCCGGCCCGGACGGCGACGTCCGGGCCTCGGGGCTGGGCCATCGCGGGCATGGCGGGGCAACCAGCCGCACGGAGCGGATGGCTGCGCCTGCTGCGAAGACCGGGACGGCCCGTCCACCCCGCGGCGGTCGGCCGGGCGGGGGCTGGCCCCCCGTGGCGCCGGCGCGGAACCTGGCCCCGCGCCGAGCGGCCGGGCGTGGGGCTCAGGGACCGCTCTGATCGGCCACCCAGGTGTAGAAGCTGTCGGCCATCGCGTCCCGCGGGCCGCGCCAGGTCTGCGGGTCGTACGCCGCGATGTACTTCTCGAGCTTGCTGTTCACATCGACGAACAGCGGGTGCTCCCGAACCGGCGGCAGCGTGCCGTTGATGTCCGCCCGGCTCTCGATGAGGTGGAAGTACAGCCCGTGGAAACGGAAAAGGTCGCGCCGGGCGACGCCGACGAGATGTGGGAGCTCGCCGGCGTCCGACTCCGCGAAGACGTCGGCGACCGCGCCGGCGTCCTCGGGGTTCATGCGGGCGACAATCAGCGTCCGCTGGCTGGTCGTGCGTTGGTTCGGAACCGAGCCGGATTCCGTCGGCACTCGATCTCCTCTTTCGGAGTTCACGATGAACAGGCTGCGCCGCGCGTGTTCGGACACGGCTGACCGCCATCGACTGGTCGGACTGGCCCGAAGGCCCCGGCCGGATCGGAGGCGCTCAGCACCGACACGCGCAAGTGACCGGTCTCACGCGTTCGCCGGTCGGCGAAGCCACCTGGCCGGTTCCTGCTGTGGTGGTCCGCGCCAGCTATACGTAATTCCGGTTGCTCATCGGAATCATGCGGCCCATCGGAACTTCTGTCCGGCATTCCGGGTGGCAGGAAGTTGCCCTGACCATCTACTGCCAACAAAACGACCAACTGATCACAACGTGGCTACAACCAGCCGCGCCGGGCCGCGACCGTCCCGGCCTGAAAACGGCTGCGGGCGTCGAGTCGGGTCATGAGGTCGGCGACCATCCGCCGCACCGTGCGGACGGACACCCCGAGGTGACGAGCCGCCGCCTCGTCCTTCACACCCAGGCTGAGCAGCCTTAACAGCAGCCGCTCGGTGTCGTTCGGTCGATCGTCCGCGGGGCTCTCCAGGTCACCGTCGGCCTCCACGGCCAGCGGCTCGGCGCTGTCCCAGACCTGCTCGAACAGCATCGTGACCAGGTTCGCCAGCGCCGGCGAGCGCACGATCAGAGCGTGCGGGTCGGTGCCGTGCTGCACGAACTGCACCAGCCCGACCCGGCCGTCCACCGTCGTCGCGTCGATGCGCGGATCGTCGGCGAGCCGGGCTTCCAGGCCGTGTGAGGCGACGGTGCGGACATACCCGACCCCCGTCTCGTCGGTACTCACCGTGCGTGGGAGGACGCTGCGCATCGCCACACCGCGTTGCAGCGCCCGCAGCTCGACCGGGAGGACCTCCGCGGTCAGGGCCGGTGGGCGGCCGCGCCGGGTGTGCAGCGCGAGCACCTCCTTCTCGGCCCGGCCGACCAGGGTGAGCAGCTCGGCCCGGGCCTGGTCGGCGCTGTCGATGTGCTCGACCTCCGCGCCGTCCCCACCGGGCCGGTTGTCCAGGTACTCCGAGACGAACGTGCTCACCTGCGCCCGGGCCCGGACGAGCCGCTCGTGGCGGCGGATGAGCGCCTCGTGCTGAGCCTGGAGCAGATGCTCCAGTCCGGCCTCCGGGTGGACGGCGACCAGGTGACCGGGGTGCTCGGTCGAGGGCAACAGCAGTGACAGCTCGACGAGCCGGTCCCGGGACCTGCGGATCGTGTCGTTGGCCTGCCCCACGGCGATGGCCACCCCGTTGACATCCATGTCGGGATGTCTCAGCCACAACCGGTAGGCCGACAGCGTCACGTCGTCGAGACCGAGGAGCTCGAGCAAGATCCCCTTCCCAGGTAGAATCGGATGGCCCGCGGGCGCTGGGGTGGCACGCGCGGTGTCGTTCACCGGGAGCCGGTCGGCAGCCCCGGTCGCTGGCTCTCCGCCGAGACCACCTCCAGGGCGTGGCGGACCAGCGCGATGAGCGACTGGCGCACCGACTCCCGCTGGCGGGCGTCGCACAGCACCATCGGCCGGCGGGGGTCGAGGTCCAGCGCCGCGCGGATGTCCTCGCTGCGGTAATGGCGCGCGCCCTCGAAGTGGTTCAGGGCGATGAGGAACGGGATGTCACGTTCCTCGAAGTAGTCGATGGCGGGAAACGAGTCGGCGAGACGGCGGGTGTCGACGAGCACGACCGCGCCGATCGCACCGAGGACGAGCTCGTCCCACATGAACCAGAAACGGTCCTGGCCGGGGGTCCCGAACAGGTAGAGAATCACGCTGTCGACCAGGGTGATCCGACCGAAGTCCATGGCCACCGTCGTCGTCGTCTTGGACGCGACGGCGCTGGTGTCGTCGACACCGATACTCGCGGCCGTCATCGCGGCCTCCGTGGTGAGCGGGGGAATCTCGCTCACGGCGCCGACGAACGTCGTCTTCCCGACTCCGAAACCACCGGCAACGATGATCTTGACCGGATGCGGCGCCGGTGTATCGGCCGCTCGGGTCCTAGAGAGCCTGGAGTCCACTGAGCACCTTTTCGATAATCGCCACGCTGGGGCGGTCCGACGTTCGTTCGGGCCGGTGCACACTCACCAGCCCGGCGTCGAGCATGTCGCCGACGAGCACACGTGCCACGCCGACTGGGAGGTTGAGTCGGGCGGAGATCTCAACGACGGACTGGAGTCGCTGGCAGAGCAGCGCTATGGCACGCTGCTCCGGTTCCAGCGTGGTCGCGATGGCCCGTCCCTGCGGAGAGGTGGACACCAGGGCCACCAGATCCAGGGTCCGGTTACTGGGACGGGTGCGTCCCCCCGTGACGGCATACGGCCGCACCACCGGCCCGGCCTCGTCGTCGAACCATTCCTCATCCCCTGACACCGCGGTCCTCCTGCCTGGGATCGTCATTTGCCCGCGGTGGGCGCGTCACCGGTTTCCGGCCCGTCGGGGGACGGGCCGGAAACCGGTGACGCGCCACCGCGCGTGCATTCGGACAGGTCCTAAATCGGCAGCGCCGACTGCATCTCGGCGCGAAGCTCCGGCGTCAGAAACTCACCCACCCTCGTCACCAGCAGCGCCATCTCGTAGGCGATGAGGCCGATGTCCGCGCCCGGGCTGCTGAGAATAGCCAGACACGAGCCGTCACCGACCGCGGTGACGAACAGGAATCCCGCCTCCATCTCGACGATGGTCTGCCGGACGTTACCGCCGCCGAAGAACCGGCCGGCGCCCCGGGCGAGGCTGTTGAATCCGGAGGCCACCGCGGCGAGCTGGTCAGCGGTGGCCCGGTCCATTCCACGCGAGGTCGCGAGCAGCAGACCGTCCGAAGAAAGCACGATCACATAGGTGACCTCGGGGACCTTCTTGACCAGGTTGTTGAGCAACCAGTTCATGTTCTCCGACGGCCCCAGCGGACGCATCAGGTTACCTTCCTCACATCATCTCCGTCATTGGACACCGTTCCGTCCTCGATCCCACGGCCGAAGTTGGCCTGGAAGGACGACATCATGCTGCGGATCTCCTCGGGTGAACGAGGGCCCGCGGCGAGCGCCGAACGGCCCGCGTCGGCGTTCTCCCGGCGCAGCTGCGGCGCCAGGTTCGCGCGGCGCCGCCGCTTGGGCAGGCCGAGCTCGTCGAGACCGTCGTCGCCGGGCTCCTCCGGCGCGGCGGCTCCCGGGTCGAGCGGGGGCGCCGCCGGCGGCGGGTTGGCCCCGGGGTAGGCGGAGCCCCCACCGGTCGGCTGCCCCGGGCGTGACGACCGGGGCGAGCGGCGGAAGGCGCCGTCACCGAGGCCGCCGTCGCCACCCTGGGCCTGTTCCGCCCCGCCGTACCCGTTTTCCCGGGCAGGACGGCCGAACTGCTGGCCGCGGTCCGCGTAGGGCTCGCGGTAGCCGGTCCCGTCCCCGGCCGGGCCCTGCTGGCCGGGTGGCGTGTAGTCGGCGCGGGCGTAGTCACCCGAGCCTCGACCGTTTCTGGAACGGGACGGCAGCCCGGCCCCGGGCTGGGAGTCGGCCGAACCGAAACCGTCACCCGAGCCGAAACCGCCGGCCGGACCGAAGCCGTCGCCGGTCTCCTGCCCCGAGCCGCCGTCGCCGCCGAAACCGCCGTTGCTCCCGAAGCCACCGTTGCTCCCGAAGCCACCGTTGCTCCCGAAGCCACCGTCGTTCCCGAAGCCACCGTCGTTCCCGAAGCCACCGTCGTTCCCGAAGCCACCGTCGTTCCCGAAACCGCCGCCGGAGCCGAAACCGGACCGACTGAACTCGGCGGTGTGGTAGTCCGAGTCGGCGAAGCCGCCCGTTCCGTTGCCGCTCGACCCGTTGCCGCCGTCGCCGAAGCCCGCGTCGCCGTAGCCGCCGCCGGCGCCGTCACCGAACCCGTTCGGGCCGAAGCCGCTGAACTGACCGGTGTCGGGCGGAGCGCTGAACAGCGAGCCGCCACCGAACTCGCCGCCTCCCGGCGGCGGACCGAACAGCGAGGCCGCCGGGTCGGACCGGCCGTCGGACCAGCCCGTGTTCATCCCGGCCCCCGCGTCGTCCGGGTAACCGGCGCCGTCCCGGGACGGCGGGAGCTCGGCCCGCCGCGTCGGGCCGGTCAGCTCGCCCGGACGGCGCGGCGGTACCGGACCGTCGTCGCCCCCCTCGTCCTCTGTCCGGTTCCTGCCACCGGGCTTCTCCGCGACGAACCAGCTCGACCGCGCCGTGGCGAAGACCGGGAGGTCGTCGATCAGCGTCTCGTCGGTGTTGGGGCCGGCACCGTTGGCTCCGGCCGTCGACAGCGCCGCCGCGTCCAGGGTGCCCCCGGGGATGTCCCCCGCCCAGTGGCCGTTGCTCTCCGAGCCGGCGCCGCCGGCCCCGTTCACCCGGTCGCCGGTGCCGTTGAGCGAGCCGGCCAGGTCCGAGCCCTCCGTACCGGCGCTCGACGCGCCGACCGCGGCGAACTCGCGCGGGCCGCTGTCCTCGCCCTTGTCGTCGGAGGCGCGCAGCAGGGTCGCGGGCAGCAGGACGATCGCCATCGTGCCGCCGTACGGCGAGGGCCGCAGCCGCACCTGGACCTCGTGCCGCTCGGCGAGCCGGCTGACCACGAACAGGCCCAGCCGCTCGCTGGTCGACAGGTCGAACGGCGGCGGGTTGGCCAGCCGGTTGTTGAGCGCGTCGATCTCCTCCTGGTTCATCCCGAGCCCGCGGTCCTCGATCTCGACCACGAAGCCGTTGGAGACCGGGTGCCCGGAGACCTGCACCGGGGTGTGCGGGGGCGAGAAGGAGGTCGCGTTCTCGATCAGCTCGGCGAACATGTGGATCACGTCACCGACGGCGTGGCCGGAGACGGCGCCACCGGTGATGGGCAGGACCTTGACCCGGGTGTAGTCCTCGACCTCGGCGACGGCACCGCGGACGACGTCCTTGATCGGAACCGGCCGGCGCCAGCCACGGGCCGGCTTGGAGCCGGAGAGGACGATGAGGTCCTCGGCGTGGCGGCGCATACGGGTCGCGAGGTGGTCGAGGCGGAACAGCTCCTCGAGCTCGTCCGGGTCGGTCTCCTTGCGCTCCAGCGCGTCGATGATCTTCAGCTGGCGGTGGATCAGGGCCTGGCTGCGGCGGGCGAGGTTGAGGAAGGTGTCCCCGATGCTCTTGCGCATCGCGGCCTGCTCGACGGCGGTGCGCACCGCCACCTCGTGCACCGTGGCGAACGCCTCCGCCAGTTGGCCGATCTCGTCCTTGCTGGTCGCGGGTACCGGGAAGGACTCCGCGTCGATGTCGACGGGCTCACCTCGGTGCAGCCGCTCGACGACGCTGGGCAGCCGGTCGTTGGCGACGTCGAGCGCGCCGCCACGCAGCCGGCGGAGCTGGCCGATCATGGGGCTGGCGACGAGCAGCGAGATCACGACCGACAGGACGAGAATGATCGCGACGCCGATGCTTCCGATCAGGGCGTCCCGGGAGGCCGTCGAGGCGATGTCGCGGCTTGTCGCCGCCAGGTCGGTGGCGATCTGCACCTCGACGTCGTGCATCTGCGTGATCTTGCCGTCGGCGGCGGTCCGCCAGGCGTCGAGGGTGACCTCGGAAGCCGGCTGCCCGCTGAACGTGTTGACCACGTCTTCGCGCATCTGGTTGACGCCGGTGGCGGAGCGCCCGACCGTGTTCGTGAACAGCTCCAGCTCGGCCGGCGTCGCCGTGGAGCGGAACTGCTCGGTCCAGGCGGTCTCGGCACCGGCGTAGGCCAGCAGAGCACGCAGCATCTGCGGCGTGGCGTTGTGCATGGAGAGCATCTGGGCGACGGCGCCGCGCTGCTGGGAGGCCTGTTCCTTGGCCTGGGCGATACCGGCCAGCGTGGTAGAGCCGTTGACCAGCTTGGCGTCCGAGCTACCGGCCGCGATCCGCGCGTTGAGCAGCAGCAGCTCGTTCACGGCCTCGTTGTAGAAGGCCCCGTTCGACGCGATCTCGGTCTGGTGCGCGTCGATCTGCTTGCGGTGCTCGCCGAGCTGGTCGAGATGCGTACGGATGGAACTCAGCGTCGAGCCGAGGGCGTCCCGCGCGGACGCGGGCAGTGCCTGCTCGTCGGCCAGGTAGATGGCGAGGGCGTCGTCCACGGGCTTGCGGGCATCCACAGCCTGCTGGCCCAGCACCGGGATGAGGAAGTTCGATCCAACGTAAGAGTTGGTCGCATAGCGCTCCCGCTGAAGCACGTGGACCAGGTTGTTACCTTTGATCGAGAAGTCGGCGAGCGCCTCGATGCGGTCCGCGGCCCGGACGTTGTCGACGTCCCCGCGCACCTGTATCGCGCTCAGCACGGCCAGCGCGGCCAGCGGGACGATCAGAATCACCACTAGCTTCGAGCGGATGGGCCAATTCCGGAGCATCCAGTCCTCTCGTCCGACGCCCCGGGGTTGGGCGCCTCGTGTGCGGGGTGAGCGAGTCGCTCTTTCGATGCCTGGTCCGCGACGGACGGCGCGCGACAAGGGCGGGCCGCGATCGATGACATCCGGCCCGCGCCCGCCTGAAAGCGTCCGACGTCGGACAACTGTAGCGAGCCGACCTACAAGTCCCCTCAGCACGTCCCATCAGCACACCGACCAGGACGGCGAGAGTGGGCGGCTTTTGTCAACTGGCTCACGGAAGGGTATTCCCGGCAGGAATCATCGAATCACAGGCTGTAAGCACTCCCCGCCTTGGCGTCAGTGTTTGCCGGACGTCCTTTGATATACAGGAATGCATACGGTAGTGGTGATGCACCTCACATCACCTGTGGTCTAGATCCTGTCCCGATAGCCGTCAGCGGACGTACTACCTGCGCATTCGCAAACGGGAACCGATCACCGTCGGCGAACCGTGAAGCGAGCGGGGAAGCCGTGGCGGCCGACCGAGACCCGCGGGGGCTCATTCGCCCGCCACCCGGGCCACCGCGCCCCGCGCCCGAGCGCGACCCGGCCCGGCCCGAGATCCTCCGCGGACGCGGAGCGCTGCAGATGAGCAAATCCGCCAACTGTTGGGTTGAAGTCGGGTTTGAGTTCGCGATCCGGAGCGCCGCGCCGACCCGCCACGCGGCCTCGACACCACCCCGCCGGCACCTCGGACGGACACAGCGCGGCGGCCGGACTCGGCGCCACCCGACGACGATCCCGCGCACAACCAGACGAAGGCCCAGGTGAGACGGCCGGGTGAGATCGGCCGGCACGATCCGCCGAGGTCGGCGGGATCCCACCTCGCCGCGAATTTCCCTGAAAAGGGGGATTCTCCGCGTAGCACCGTGAACCAGGTCGTTCCACCATCGACCGCGCCACCACCCGGTTCGCCCCGCCAGCCACCGACCTCCGCACCAGCCTCGTCCCCGGATGTGTGGCGGGATCCGGATGTGTGGCGGGATGAGGCACGCCGAGTGGGCGAACGCTGAGCAGGCGCTTACTTCCGGGATGTCACCTCACGCGGCGGGTCACGGCTCAGCGCCAGATCGGGGCCACGCAGCGCGATCGACCGAGGTCCGTCCGGTGGACGCGGGTCACAACACTTTCCCCGCCGCCGCCTGGCACGCCACCGTGGACATGCGGGACACCGGGGCGCAACGGGGCTGACGCGGCCAGACCACCATGAACAGCCGAATCCACACCGACGCCCGCCATCCGTCCGGAGAAGGAGCGTTCGGTCCATGACTGTCGGGGAGTGGCTCGTCTCGGTCGGAGTGCGTCAGCTGGTGACAATGCCGGGCGTGCCGACGGTCCCGGGCACGCCCCCGCCACTACCCGCGCCGGACGAGGCCTGCGCCCGCCTGCTGGCGACGGCCGCCGGCGCGCTCGACCACGGGCCGGGCGCGATCTGGGACGGCGAGGTGCTCACGCTGCTGACCGCGCCGCCCACCCGGCCCGGGCCGCCTCGGCCGCTCGGGCCGGGCGTGGCCGCCCTCGGCGGGGCACAGTCGGCCCCGCCGACCCAGGCGAAGCTGATCTCCGCACCAGCCGCCCTGGTCACCGCCCTGGCGGCGGCCCGCGCCCGCGGCACGTCCGAGATCCGGCTGCGGCTGGGGTTCCCCCTCGACTCCCCCGGACCCGCGCCCGCGCCCACGCCCGCCCCCAGCACCGCGCCCGCGCCCGCGGAGACGGCGGAGACGGTTGCCGAGACGGGCCCCGGCGCCGGGGCGGCGTCCGAGGTCGTCGGGGCGCTCCTCCCCCGGGACGACGCGCCGCTCAACCCGGCCCGCGCCACCGCCGACGTCGCCGAGGTGCTGCCGGCGAACGGGATCATCCTGGCCGATCCCGGTGCCGCAGGACTGTGGGTGGAGCACACCGGTCCCGCCTCCGGCGCGCAGGTGCGCGTCACGGCCGTCGGGGGCGGGGTCGCCGTGGCCGGTGCCCTGCTGGCCTGGCGGCGGGGCCAGGTGGGGGTGGCGGTCGTCGAGCAGCCCCCGACCGGCACCACCGCCACCCTGCTCAGGCTGGCCTCGGAGCTGGACGCCGACCTGGTTGTCGAGGTGTGGGGCCAGCGGGGCGGGCTCCGCTCGGCCGCCGACCACCGCGAGCGCCTGGCTTCCGCGCTGGGCGCGGGCGGGGTCCGGGTCATCGAGGTCCCGGTCGATTTCACCGCGACGAAGGTGCTCGTCGACGCGATCGGCGACGCCCCGGCCGGGCCAGGTCACTAATCGCTCGCCCGGCCGCTCGCCGGTCAGGGCGGCCGTCGACCGCCCCAGCCGACCCCTCAATGCCTTTATCACGGGATGAAGTATCAGTGGGGGCCAGCCAGCCGAACAGGCAACTTCCTGCCAAACCTTTTCGGTGCCCTTTATATGTCTGATGATTAACCTCGGTGACCCGGCTCGCGCCGGGTCGGCGCGATCGGTCGGGGTGACCCAGGTTCGTCCGCGCCCGCGCGGGCACACCGCAGGTCGTGACCGGTCCCGTACCCCGGCAGCGCACCGAGCGCCCCGCGCACCCCCCACCGTGGTGGCGTACCCCGTGGTGGCGCCGGCTGGGCTCGCTCGGCGACGCGCGGACGGGTGCCGCGCCGGCCGCCAGCGCCCTCGGTCTGCGCCGGGCGCTGGCGCTGTTCGGCCTGGTCTTCTGCGGAGTCTTCAGCGGGTTGCTGGCGGTGGCCGGCCGAACCGCGCCGGCCGTCGTCCTCGGGATCATCGCCGCCACGGCGCTGGTCGACCTCGTCGTCATCCATCGCCGGGCGGGCGCGGGCCGCCGGGCCGGCGGCCCGCGCCCGTAGGGTGTTGCTGTCTCCCCGCCGGAGCGGGTCGGCGGGCGGGCGGACAGCGGGCGGGCGGGCGCGGATGACACTGACAGCGACGGACGGGGCCGGCATCGGCGGCCCCCGCGATCTCGGCGGCGACCCGTTCAGCGAGGCCCGGATGCGCCAGGGGCTGCGCCGGATGCGCACCATCGCGACCGGGCTGCTCGCCTTCATGGTCACCGTGTACGTCGTCGCCTGGCGGTGGGACGCCTCCGGCGGGCCGGGCTGGGTCGGCTATGTGGCGGCCGCGGCGGAGGCCGGCACGGTCGGCGCGCTGGCCGACTGGTTCGCGGTCACCGCGCTGTTCCGGCACCCGCTCGGGCTGCCGATCCCGCACACCGCGATCATCCCACGCCGCAAGGACGCCCTCGGCCGCGGCCTGCAGAACTTCGTCGGGACGCATTTCCTCGCCGAGGAGGTGGTCCGCGAGAAGCTGGACCAGCTCGGGGTCGCCGGCCGGGTCGGGGCCTGGCTGCGCCGCCGGGAGAACGCCGAGCGGGTCACCTCCGAGGTCTCGGCGCGGGTGGCCTCGCTGATCTCCGGCATCAGTGACGACCTTGTCCGCGAGCTGGTCGAGAAGACCGTCCTGCCCCGGCTCGTGGAGCGACGGTGGGCGGGCGTGCTCGGGGTGGCCCTGGACCGGGTGGTCGCGGAGGGCACCCATCACCACCTGGTCGACCTGCTCGTCACCGAGATCGACGACTGGCTGAAGCAGAACCCGGACACGGTCGTGCGGATGGTCCGGGAGCAGGCGCCGGCCTGGTCCCCGAAATGGCTCGACGAGGCGGTCGCCGCCAAGGCGTACGCCGAGGCGCTGCGGTTCGCCACCGATCTGCGGACGGATCCCGACCACCGGGTCCGCCGCGCGCTGGACTCCTTCCTCACCACGTTCGCCGAGCGGCTGCGCACCGACGACGAGCTCGGCGACCGGGTGGAGGAGCTGAAACGGCGGATCATCGCCCACCCGGAGACCGACCGGGCCGTGTCGGCGATCTGGGCGACCGCCCGCGGCGTGCTGCTCGATCTGACCACGGACCCGGGCGGAACCGCGCGCACCCGGGCCACCGCGGAGCTGGCCGCCTTCGGGAACCGTCTCGCCACCGAGCCGGAGCTGGCCGCCACCGTGAACCGGGCCGCCGCCGACGTCGCCACCCGTGCCGTCGGCCGCTACCGCGAGGACATCGCCGCCGTCATCGGGGACACCGTGGCCCGCTGGGAGCCGGCTGACACGTCCCGTCGGATCGAGCTGCACGTCGGTCGGGACCTGCAGTTCATCCGCATCAACGGGACGGTGGTCGGCGCGCTCGCCGGGCTGGTGATCCACCTGCTCACCGAGCTGCTGCTCTGAGCGGTGGGAACGACGGGTGGGAACATGGCCGCCGCAGCACACGACGACCCCGGGGGTTTGGGTGGAGCGCCGAGCGGACCAGGCCGCATGACCGCACGACGACACCGGGGCGCCGCCGCGGCTGGCCCGCTGGTCATCGCCGGGCTCCTCGCCCTGATCTGGGTGGGCTACGTGGCCCCGATCGGCCACTTCGACGTCGACGTCTTCCTGCGCGCCGGCGCGGCGGTCGCCGACGGCCGTGACCCCTATCCCCCTCCCGGGACACCCGAGGTCTACTCCGGTTTCGCCTTCGTCTACCCGTACCTGGTGTCGCTGCCGTTCGTCCCGCTCTCGGCCCTCCCCGGCGCGGCTGAGTTGTTCATCGCGCTGTCGGTGCTCGCGCTGCTCGCCGCCTGCCGGCTCGCCGGCGCCGGCCGGTGGACGTTCGCCCTGGTGCTGACCGCGTCCTGCACCATCACCGGGCTGCAGATGGGCACCCTCAACGCGCTGTTGTTCTGCGGGCTGGTGGCCCTGTGGCGGCTGCGGGACGTCCCCGTGGCGGCCGGGATCCTCACCGCCGTGCTCGTGTACAGCAAGCTCTTCCTCGTCCCCGTCGTGCTCTGGCTCGCGCTGACCCGCCGGCCACGCGCGACAGCGGTGGCCCTGCTCACCCTGGCCGCGCTGTTCGGCGTCGGGGAGATCTACAGCCCGGTGGCGGTGCGCACCTACGCCGACATGCTGTCGGTCCTCGCCCGGGAGGAGGCGCCCGACGGGCTGAGCCTCACCGGGCTGCTGATGAACGTCGGGCTGGGCCTCGGCGCCGCCACCTGGGTCGCCCGGGCCACCGCCGGCCTGCTGCTGGCCGGATGCCTGTGGCTGGCCCGCGGCCGCGGGCGCCCCGGCGGCGACGGGCTGCTGTTCGCCGGCGTGGTGGCGGCGGCGCTCGTGGCCTCGCCGATCGTGTGGAGCCACTATCTGCTCCTGCTGGTGGCCCCACTGCTGGCGATCACCCACGGCGGCCCGGGCCGTCCGGCCGCCGGGGGCGACCCGGATCTGCCTCTCGCCCTGTTCACCGGCGGCAGCTGGCTCCTGGTGACCCCGCACCTGAGCACGCCGATCGACCTGCTCGTGGCGGCCGTCGTCCTCGGTCCCCTGGTCGCCCTGCCGCTGGTGCGCACGGCCCGGCGGCGGGCCGGGCCCGCGCCCGCCACGTCCACCGTGGCGGTGCCTGGTAGCGCCGTACCCGGCCCGGCCGGGTCCGCGCCGTGGGCCGCACCACGGATGGCCGTCGCGGCGCTACGGGCCGTCCTGGTGGCCGCGCTGGTCGGCGGGGTCGGGGCGGTGTGCTGGACGGCGGCCCGCGCCCGCGGCGAGGACACCCGGGTCATCGGGGCCTACGGGGCGCTCGTGGGCACGCTGGCCCTCCTGGCCTGGGCGGTCGCCGCCAGCCGGGACCGGGGGGCGGCACGGCCTGGTCCGGTGGGCCCGCGCGACCCGCTCGGCCCGGGAAGCCCGCTCGGTTCGGGAGGCCCGGGAAGCCCGACGGGCCCGCGCCGACGCCGGGTCCGGTGGCAGGCGCCGACGCCCGCCGCCGGCGCGCCGCGCACCCGAACGGGCCGGGTGCACCCCCAGTAACAGATGCCCGCCAGGCATGGGCATTCCGGCGTATGCTGACGTCTCCAAGGTCATCTGAAGAGGAAATGT
This sequence comes from Parafrankia discariae, assembly GCF_000373365.1. Classification (NCBI taxonomy): domain Bacteria; kingdom Bacillati; phylum Actinomycetota; class Actinomycetes; order Frankiales; family Frankiaceae; genus Parafrankia; species Parafrankia discariae. Next base: position 152,216 of record NZ_KB891263.1, on the reverse strand, counting down.
CGTCCAACCGACTCCGAACCGCAGTTCGGTGCTTCACTGGACCGGATGTGACGTAGAACCTCCTCCCCGCATGGTTAACCACACACCTCACGGCCCCCGATCACGGCCCGGTACGAGGTAACGTCTTCATGTCGGCGTCACCGAGGGCAACCAACCTCGAGGCGCAGACAAGATCTCTGGGACATCCGGCCAATCGGGCCGGGTGTCCGAAGGTCGGTGCGAGCGCCATGGCGGTCTCAGACCGCGGTTGGGTCCGGTCGCGTGAAAACCGGCCGCCCCCCCTGGCCGCCGGACGACACTTTCCGCGCTTGTAGACCACGCCGCATGGCGCGTGGAACCGACGTGGCGTTGTTCTGTCGGCCCTGACCTGATCGGCGGATCCCCTGACTCAGCCCCGCAGCACCCAGCCCACCCCCACCCACCGTCCGGCCCGTCCCTCCCGGGGCAGCCGTACCCGTCCCACCGGACACGGCCGCGGCGGGCCTCGTCCCGCCCCGTTCCGTGGCGGTGAGCGCCCGGCGGCGCGCCCGGCGCTCGCCACCCGTTCCCCCCGTCCGCCCGCCGAGTCCTTCGCCGAGGCGGGTCTGCCCCCGCGGCTGGTCTCCGCGCTCGCGGACAAGGGCATCCACGGGCCGTTCCCGGTCCAGGCCGCCACGTTGCCCGACGTGCTGGCCGGCGAGAACGTGCTCGGCCGGGCCCGCACCGGCTCCGGCAAGACCCTGGCGTTCGGCCTGCCGCTGCTCGCCCGGCTCGCCACCACCGGCGCCGCCCGCCCCCGTCAGCCCCGCGGGCTGATCCTCGTCCCGACCCGCGAGCTGGCCCAGCAGGTCAACGACGTGCTGGCCCCGCTCACCCGGGCGCTGGGGCTGTGGATGACCCCGGTCTACGGCGGAACGTCGATCAGCCGGCAGATCTCGGCCATGCGCCGGGGTGTGCACCTCGTCGTCGCCACCCCGGGCCGGCTCACCGACCTGATCGAGCGCGACGCCTGCATCCTCGACGAGATCGAGATCACCGTCCTGGACGAAGCCGACTTCATGTGCGACCTCGGTTTCCTCCCGGCGGTCAAGGCGCTGCTGGACATGACCCCGTCCGACAGCCAGCGGCTGCTGTTCAGCGCCACGCTGGACCGCGAGGTCGAGGTCCTCGTCCGGGGCTACCTGCCCGAGCCGGTCCTCGTCGCCGTCGACCCGGAGGTGTCGCAGGTCTCGACCCTGGCCCGGCACGCGATGGAGTCCGTCGACCGCAACGCCCAGCTCCGGCTGGTCACCTCGCTCGCCTGCGGCGCCGGCCGCACCCTGGTGTTCGTGCGCACCCAGCGCGACGCCGACCGTGTCGCGCAGTCGCTCACCGAGGCCGGGGTACCGGCCGAGCCCCTGCACGGCGGCATGCCGCAGGGCGCCCGCACCCGGGCGCTCGCCGGGTTCACCGACGGGTTCTACCGGGTGCTGGTCGCCACCGACGTCGCCGCCCGCGGCATCCACGTCGACGGCATCAGCCTCGTGCTGCACCTGGGCCCGCCCGAGGACGCCAAGACCTACCAGCACCGCGGCGGGCGTACCGCCCGGGCCGGGGCTGACGGCGCCGACGTCCTGGTGACCGTGCCGGCCGAGCGTGGCAAGGCCCGGTCGCTGCTGCGGGCGGTCGGCATCCCGACCCAGCCGGTCCCGACGCTGCCCGACGACCCGATCGTCATCGAGCTCGCCGGACCGCCTGCGCCGCCGGTCGACCCGGCCACCATCCAGGCTCGCCGCCAGCGCAGCGAGGGCCGGCGTGGTGACGGCCGACGCGACGGCGGCGGCCGCCGGGACTCGGGCCGGCGCGATGGCGCGCCGCGCGAGGGCGGCCACCGGCGCGGCGGGCCGAGCGCCCGTACCGCCGGCTCCACCTTCACCGGGGCGGCCCGCGACGCGCACCGCCCGGGCCGCCCGGCCCGGGGCCCGGCCCAGACCCGCCCCACGCCGCGGGTGGACCCCCACCCCGCTCCCGGAGCCTGACCCATCGACTCAGGTCTGACCCGAAGCCGGGTCAGACCTGAGGATGGCGCTCATACGAACGGTGCCCCGGAACGCATCCGCGTTCCGGGGCACCGTTGGTTTCGCCTCGGCCTCCTGGACCGGTCGCGGGTCGCGACCTCCGGAGGATCACCCGACAGCGGTCAGAGCGAGGGTGACACGCCCAGTCGTAGCCGCCTCGGGTTCGCCAGCGGGCCGAAGGAGAGCCCCTCGGTGCTCGTCTCCGAGAGGTCGGCGGCATCCGCCGTCACCGAGACCACCTCCCGCTGACCTGGCACCACAGACCCCACCTCGGGGCCAACCGACTCGTCCTGCTCCATGCGCAACACCTTTCCGAAGAGGCGCCGAATCGACACTGGATACCAAAACGGTATCGAGTGGACCTGCATCCTTACGCACCAGGTGTCCGCGGTCACAGTGATCCCGACCCGCCTCCGGTAGCGGGCCCGATGTGCTCACTCCGGACGTCTCGGGCCGCGTAACGCCACATCCAGCACGGACGACTCCTCGCCGCCGGGCCGGCAGTCGGGAGGGTCACGCCGGCGCGCGGGTGGGCCGGGACGTCCGGCATTCTCGGGACACAGCTCGCGGACGGGCCGCAACGGCCGACGGGAAGACGGAAGCGGACGGCTCGGCGGCCGGCGCGGACCGTCCAGGACTGGAGGGGTGACCGGTGGCGCTCGACGGCACGGCAGCGCAGGCCGAGACGGTGCGGGCGACGACGCTGCGGGCCTTCGAGCATGTCGCGGGCTATCTGGACGGCCTGCGGCAGCGGCCCGTCGCCCCGACCTCGGGATTCGAGAAGATCCGCGCCCAGCTCGGCGGGCCGCTGCCGGCAGGGCCCGCTGATCCCGTCGAGGTCGTCGACGCGCTCGCCGCCGCGGCGGCCGACGGGCTCACCGCCACCGGGTCGCCACGCTTCTTCGGGTACGTGATCGGCGGGATCATGCCGGCGGCGCTGGCCGCCGACCTGATGGCCGTCGCCTGGGACCAGAACGCGGGCCTGTCCAGCCTGGCCCCGGCGGCCGCCGCCGCCGAGTCGGTCGCCGGATCGTGGGTCAAGGAGCTGCTCGGACTGCCCGCGTCCGCCTCGGTCGGGATCACCACCGGCACCCAGATGGCGCACGTGACCGCGCTGGGCGCCGCCCGGCACCGGGTGCTGGCCCGCCACGGCTGGGATGTGGAGGCCGACGGCCTGCACGGGGCCCCGCCGGTGCGGATCCTGGTGGGCGCCGACCGACACACCACGGTGGACGTCGCGCTGCGCCTGCTGGGGTTCGGCACCCGCCGGCTGACGGTGGTGGCCGCGGACGAGGCGGGGCGGATGCGGCCCGACGCGCTGCGCGCGGCCCTCGCGGACGGGTCCGGCCCGGCGATCGTGGTGGCCCAGGCCGGCGAGATCAACACCGGCGCCTTCGACCCGCTCGCGGAGATCTGCGCGATCGGCCACGCGCACGGGGCGTGGGTGCATGTGGACGGCGCCTTCGGGCTGTGGGCGGCCGTGTCCGCGTCGGCCCGGCGCCGGGACCTGGTCGCGGGGATGGCGGCTGCCGACTCCTGGGCCACGGACGGGCACAAGTGGCTCAACGTGGCCTACGACTGCGGGATCGCGATCGTCGCCGACGAACGGGCGCACCGGGCGGCGATGTCCACCCGGGCCGACTACCTCGTCCATGCCACGGACGGCGAGCTCGACCCGCTGGAGTGGACGCCGGAGTTCAGCAGGCGGGCCCGCGGGTTCGCCCTGTACGCCGCGTTGCGCTCGCTCGGGCGGTCGGGCCTGACCGAGCTGGTCGACCGTTGCTGCGCGCACGCGCGGCGTTTCGCCACGTCCCTCGCCGCGCTGGACGGCGTCGCGGTGCTCAACGAGGTCGAGCTCAACCAGGTGCTGGTGCGGGTGGACGACGACGACGCGACGACCGCCGCGACCACGGACCTGGTGGTCGCGGGCGGGGAGGCGTTCATGTCGGGCACGGTGTGGCGCGGCCGGGTGGCGATGCGGGTCTCGGTCTGCAACTGGACGACGACCGAGGCCGATGTCGACCGGGCGGTGCGGGCGGTCGCGGCCGCCGTCGCCGCGGCCCGTGTCGGCGGCCGGCGGCCGTAGTCCCGCGACGGCCTGTCCCGCGACGCGCCCGTCTCCCGAAGAGGGGGCCTCGCGAACGGCGCGCCCCGCGGACGGCGTAGTCCCGCATGTAGTCCGCTGAAGTGTCCGGCGGGTGCGGGACGGCCTGTTTGCGTGCCCCCGGGTGGGACACGTCGGCATCTTCCCGAAGCCCTCCCAGCGGGCCGGGTTAGGCTGCTGGGAAGACGCCGGACGACGACCGGCACCCCACACGGACACCGAGAGACACAATGCCGTCACCGTCACCCCGAGAATCAACCTGAGAACAATTGAACGAGGGAACCGCCTAAATCTCGTCACATGTTTCTCAGCGCGTCACCGAACACCCCGAACACCCTGGGCGACCGCCCCGGCACCGCCCCCCAGCGAGCATCGAGCCCCCACAGAGCATCGACCGGCGTGCCCTCCGCGCGCGGGAAGGTCCGACGACATGTCGAACTCTTTCGTCCACCTTCACGTTCACACCGAGTACTCGATGCTCGACGGTGCGGCGCGACTCAAGGACATGTTCAGCGAGGTCTCGCGACAGGGCATGCCCGCCGTGGCGATCACCGACCACGGCTACATGTACGGGGCGTACGACTTCTACAAGCAGGCGACCGCGGCGGGCGTGAAACCGATCATCGGCTGCGAGGCGTACGTCGCGCCGGAATCACGACTGCTCAAGCAGCGCGTCCGCTGGGGCGAGCCGCACCAGAAGAGCGACGACGTCTCCGGTGGCGGCTCCTACACACACATGACAGTGTGGGCGCGGAACGCCGAGGGCCTGCACAATCTTTTCCGGCTCAATTCCCGGGCATCCATCGAGGGCCATTACATCAAGTGGCCGCGCATGGACCGGGAGATCATCTCCGAGCACTCCGCGGGCCTGATGGCGACGACCGGGTGCCCGTCCGGCGAGGTCCAGACGAGGCTGCGGCTCGGCCAGTACGACGCCGCGCTGAAGGCCGCCGCGACCTACCAGGAGATCTTCGGCCGCGAGAACTACTACTGCGAGATCATGGACCACGGCATCGAGATCGAGCGCCGGGTCCGTGACGGGCTGGTCGACATCGCCCGCGCGCTCGACATGCGTTTCGTCGTCACCAACGACTCGCACTACACCTACGAGTCCGAGCGGACGACCCACGCCGCGCTGCTGTGCGTGCAGACCGCCTCGACGGTGGCGAACCCGGCCTTCCAGTTCGAGGGCTCGGGCTACTTCCTGAAGAGCGCCGAGCAGATGTACGCGATCGACACGTCCGACGCCTGGCAGCAGGGCTGCGAGACGACGCTGATGATCGCCGAGCGGGTCGACCCGGCGGGCATGTTCACCAAGCGGAACCTGATGCCGCGCTTCCCCGTCCCCGACGGGGAGACCGACGAGTCGTGGTTCCGCAAGGAGACGTGGGCGGGCATGGCCCGGCGGTTCCCCGACGGGTTCGACGAGGAGCACCGCACCCGGGTCGAGTACGAGCTCGGGGTCATCCTGGCGATGGGCTTCCCGTCCTATTTCCTGGTGGTCGCCGACTTCATCATGTGGGCGAAGAGCCAGGGAATCCCGGTCGGCCCCGGGCGCGGGAGCGCGGCGGGCTCCATGGTCGCCTTCGCCCTGGGCATCACCGACCTCGACCCCATCCCGCACAGCCTGCTGTTCGAGCGGTTCCTCAACCCCGACCGCGTCTCGATGCCGGACATCGACATCGACTTCGACGAACGTCGGCGCGGCGACGTGATCCGGTACGTCACCGAGAAGTGGGGCGACGACCGCATCGCCCAGATCGTCACCTACGGCACCATCAAGGCCAAGGCCGCCATCAAGGACTCCTCCCGGGTCCTCGGCTACCCCTACGCGGTGGGCGACCGGATCACCAAGGCGATGCCACCGGCCGTGATGGGCAAGGACATCCCGCTCGGCGGGATCTTCGACCCCAAGCACCCCCGCTACAGCGAGGCCGGTGAGATCCGCGGCCTCTACGAGTCCGACGCGGACGTCCGCAAGGTCATCGACACGGCGAAGGGCCTGGAGGGGCTCATCCGCCAGGCGGGTGTGCACGCCGCCGGTGTGATCATGTCGGCCGAGCCGATCATCGACCACATCCCGGTGTGGCGCCGCGACGCCGACGGCGCGATCATCACGCAGTTCGACTACCCGACCTGCGAGAACCTCGGCCTGCTGAAGATGGACTTCCTCGGCCTGCGCAACCTCACCGTGATGGACGACGCGGTGCGCAACGTGGAGGCGAACCGCGGCTTCAAGATCGACCTGATGGCCCTGGAACTCAACGACACCGCGTCCTACGAGCTGCTCGCCCGCGGCGACACCCTCGGGGTGTTCCAGCTCGACGGCGGGCCGATGCGCTCGCTGCTGCGGATGATGCGCCCGGACAACTTCGAGGACATCTCCGCCGTCCTAGCCCTGTACCGGCCGGGGCCGATGGGCGCCAACTCGCACATCAACTACGCGCTGCGCAAGAACGGCCAGCAGGAGATCACCCCGATCCATCCCGAGCTCGCCGAGCCGCTGGCCGACATCCTGGACACCACCCACGGCCTGATCGTGTACCAGGAGCAGGTCATGGCCATCGCGCAGAAGGTCGCCGGCTACACCCTCGGCCAGGCCGACCTGCTGCGCCGCGCGATGGGCAAGAAGAAGAAGGAGATCCTCGACAAGGAGTTCGTGCCGTTCTCCGACGGCATGAAGGCCAGCGGGTTCTCCCCGGCCGCCATCAAGACCCTGTGGGACATTCTCGTCCCCTTCTCCGACTACGCCTTCAACAAGGCGCACACCGCCGGCTACGGTCTGGTCTCCTACTGGACAGCCTATCTCAAGGCGAACTTCCCGGCCGAGTACATGGCGGCCCTCCTGACCTCGGTGCGCGACGACAAGGACAAAAGCGCCATCTACCTCAACGAGTGCCGCCGAATGGGAATCCGCGTCCTGCCGCCGGACGTGAACACCTCCGACGCCGACTACACCGCGCACGGCGACAACGAGATCAAGGTCGGCCTCGCCGCGATCCGCAACGTCGGCGTCAACGTCGTCGAGTCGATCGTGCGCAACCGGAAGGCCAAGAGCCGGTTCGCCTCGTTCCCCGACTTCCTCGACAAGGTCGACGCCGTCGCCTGCAACAAGCGCACGATCGAGTCACTCATCAAGGCCGGCGCGTTCGACACCCTCGGTCACACCCGCCGCGGCCTGGTGGAAAAGCACGAGCAGGCCGTCGACGCGGTGATGGGCGTGAAGAAGAAGAACGCCGAGGGCCAGTTCGACCTCTTCGCCTTCGACGGCGACGACGCCGCGGAGGACACCGCCCCCATCTTCGGCGTGCAGGAGTTCTCCGACCAGGAATGGGACAAGTCCGTACTGCTCTCCCACGAGCGGGAGATGCTCGGCCTGTACGTCTCGGACCATCCGCTGCTCGGGGTCGAGCACATCCTCGCGGCGAAGGCCGACTGCGGCATCGCCTCCCTCAACGGCGGCGACTACCCGGACGGCTCGGTCGTCACCATCGGCGGGATCATCTCCAGCCTGCAGCGCAAGGTGACCAAGCAGGGCAAACTGTGGGCCCTGGCCACCGTGGAGGATCTCGAGGGCGGCCTGGAGGTCATGTTCTTCCCGGCCACCTACGAGACCTGCTCCACCCAGCTCGCCGAGGACGCGGTCGTCATCGTCAAGGGGCGGATCGACAAGCGGGAGGACACCCCGCGTCTGGTCGCCTCGGATCTGACCGTGCCCGACCTCAGCGAGCACGCCCTGAGCCCGCCGGTCGTGATCACGCTGCCGGCGTCGCGGGTCAACCCACCGACCGTCGACCGGCTGCGCGAGGTGCTCGGCGACCACCCCGGCACCACCGAGGTCCACCTGCGCCTGCAGTCGGCGAGCCGCACGACCCTGCTCCGGCTCGACGACGCGTACAAGGTGCAGCGGACCGCCGCGCTGATGGGTGATCTCAAGGCCCTGCTGGGTGCCTCCGCCGTGGCCTGAGCGGACCCCCGCCCCGCGCGGCGCCCCACGCGGTCGCCCCGCGCGGCGACACCGCCGGGTGGCCCACCAGCGCGACACGCGCGACGCGACCCACGACACCGTTTGCGACACCCCTCCGTGGGGGGACCATGGGCGTGACGTGGGTCGCGTCGCCCTGCCTTCGCCGACGCAGCCCTTGCAGAGTGATGGGCCGAGTTCCGCGTACACCGCGAGACCGGCCTCCGGGTCGCGTGGCGCAAGACGCGGGCCGGTGGCGGCGCCTCCGGCGGGCGGACCCGGTATCCCGGGACCCGGAGGACAATGTGACGGTCGATCGTCCCGTCGACACAGAACCCGAGCAATCCACACCCGAGAGATCCGCGGCGCCGCCTCGGCAGTGGAGCCCACCGGCGACCCGGCCGGCGGGCTTCGACTGGCCGCCCGAGGTCGACCGGGCCGGTCGGGACCTGCTGCTCGACCTGTTCGGACCCGACCCGGAGGTCCGCGTCGAATTGTGGGACGGGTTCGCCATCGGGCCCGACACCTCGACGAAGGTGATCATCCGCTCACCGCACGCGCTGCGGCGGGCGCTGTTCCACCCCGGCGAACTCGGGTTCGCCCGCGGCTACGTGGCCGGCGACCTCGAGCTCGACGGGGACGTCTTCGCCGCGCTGGCGCTACGGGAGCGGATCACGCGGCTGCGACCGTCCCCGGCGGCGGTGCGGGCGCTGGCGGTGCTCGTCCGGCAGTTCGGCCCACGGCCGCCGCAGCCGCCGCCCGAGGAGACCCGGCTGCGCGGGCGCGGGCGCCAGCACAGCCGCACCCGCGACGCCGCCGCCATCTCCCACCACTACGACGTCTCGAACGACTTCTACCGGCTGGTCCTCGGGCCGTCCATGACCTACTCGTGCGCGGTCTGGGAGTCACCGGAGACCGGGCTGACCGCCGCGCAGACGGCCAAGCACGAGCTGGTCTGCCGCAAGCTCGGCCTGCGGCCCGGCGAGCGGCTGCTGGACGTCGGCTGCGGCTGGGGCGGCATGGTGCTGCACGCCGCGCGCCACCACGGTGTCGAGGCGGTGGGGATCACCATCTCCGCGGAGCAGGCCGCCGAGGCGCGCCGCCGGGTCGCCGAGGCCGGCCTGGCGGACCGGATCGAGATCCGGCTGCAGGACTACCGGGAGATCACCGACGGCCCGTTCGACGCGATCAGCTCGGTGGGCATGGTCGAGCACGTCGGCCGGGCGAAGCTCCCGGTCTACTTCGACACCCTGTTCCGCCTGCTCCGGCCGGGCGGGCGGCTGCTCAACCACGGCATCTCCTTCCCGGGCGACCCGGCCGGGGCGGCCCGCCGCCGGCCGCGGATCGGGCCGGTCCCGCTGCCCCGCGACGCCGACTTCCTGCACCGCTACGTCTTCCCCGACGGGGAGCTGCACGAGATCGGCGCGCTCGTCACGCTGATGCAGGCCGGCGGCTTCGAGGTGCGCCACGTCGAGAACCTGCGCGAGCACTACGCGCTGACGCTGCGGGCGTGGGTCACCAACCTGGAGAACCGGTGGGACGAGGCGGTCGCGCTGGTCGGGGCGGGCCGGGCCCGGGTGTGGCGGCTGTACATGGCCGGCTCCGCGCTCAGCTTCGAGGCCGGCCGCTCGCAGATCCACCAGGTCCTGGGCGTACGCCCCGACTCCGGCGCCTCGCACCAGCCGCTGCGGCCTTCCTACTGACCGTCGCCCTGATCAGCGCGGCAGGCGGAAGCCGAGGTCGGCCGGGGGGACGGAGACGTCCAGCTGGGCCTTCTGCAGGCGGCCGGACAGTTCCCAGGTCAGGGACTGCCAGCGGGTCATCTGGTCGAGGACCCACTGGCCGGACTGGCGGGCGCCGTTGCCGGAGCGCCCGTTGCCGCCGAAGGGCAGGTGCGCCTCGGCGCCGGAGGTGGAGGTGTTCACGCTGACCATCCCGGCGCGCACCCCGCGCCGGAAGCGCCGGACGCTCACCGGGTCCCCGGTGAAGATCGACGAGGACAGCCCGTAGCCGGGCAGGTTCGCGAGCTCGGCGGCCTCCTCCAGGTGGCGGTAGGTGGTCAGCCCGACGATCGGGCCGAAGGTCTCCGCGGTGAACAGCTCGTCGTCGGGGCGCACCCGGTCGATGACGACCGGGTGGTAGTACAGGCCGGTCTCGGGGTCACCGACGAACCCGCGCCGCGGGCTGGCCGGGCCGATCCGGCCGAGCGCGGTGGACCCGAACGGCTCGTGATGGTCGCGCACGCACGCCAGGTGGTCCTCGAACCCGGCGGCGAACCGGGCGTCGAGCAGCGGGCCGTAGAGGACGTCACGGGTCGGGTCGCCGAGCACGGCGCCGCTGACGGCGGCGTCCAGCCGGCGCCGGAACGCGCCGTGCACCGACTCGTGCGCGATCACCGTGCCCAGCGAGGTGCACCGCTGGCCGGCCGTCCCGAACCCGGCGAACAGCGCGGCGGCGACGGCGGCGTCCAGGTCGGCGTCGGGGGCCAGCACCATCGGGTTCTTGCCGCCCAGCTCCAGGCACGGCGACTGCAGGTGCCGCCCGCACAGCGCGCCGACGAAGCGGCCGACGGACGTCGAGCCGGTGAAGCCGACCTTGTCGACGAGGCCGGCCTCCAGGGCGCGTTCGAGGCCGAGCGAGGTGACCGGGCCGTCGGCGAGGACGAGGTTCGCCACCCCGGGCGGGACGCCGGCGGCGGTGAGCAGGTCCATCAGGGCCGCGGCGCAGGCGGCGGCGTACTCGGCGGGCTTCCACACCACCGCGTTGCCGGTCAGCAGCGCCGGCACCAGGTACCAGGAGGGCACCGCCACCGGGAAGTTGCCGGCGGTGATCACCATGACCACGCCGAGCGGCTCCCGGTAGGTGAACAGCTCCCGGTCGGGCATCTCGGAGGGCACCGTCTGGCCGTGCGGGCGCCGGCCCTCGCCGCGGAACAGCGCGCAGGTGTCGATGATCTCGCGGACCTCGCCGCGCGCCTCCGCCAGCGGCTTGCCGATCTCCCGGGTGACCAGCCGGGCGAGTGTCTCCGCGTTGTCCTCTACGAGCCGGCCGAAGGCGCCGATGACCTCGCCGCGCACCGGCGCCGGGACGTCCGCCCACTCCCGCTGGGCGGCGCGGGCGGCGGCCGCGGCGGCGACGATGGCCTCCGCCCCGTCCAGCACGACCTCGGCGACCACGTCGCTCAGGCGGGCCGGGTTCGTCGAGCTGACGACGCGGGCGGTCTCCGGGGCGATGCCCGCCGGGCCGGCCGCGGCGTACAGGTCGTGCTGGCGACCGCCGATCACCGCCGCCACCCGGCGTGGATGAACGAGTGTCATCGCGCTCTCTCCTCGTGTGCGGGCGCGTCCGGGGACACGGGGACGGCCGGTGATGTGGAGGCGTCCGGGGACACGGGGGTGGCCAGGGAGGTGAGCACGCGGTCGAGGGCCCGCACCCCGGCGGCGAGCTCCTCGGCGCCGATGGTGAGCGCCGGGCGGAACCGCAGCGCCCGCTCCCCCGACGGCAGCAGCAGGACGTGCTCGCGTTCCCGCAACAGCCGGACGGCCTCGTCGCGCCGGGCGCGGTCGGGCAGGTCCACGGCGCACATCAACCCACGGCCGCGGGCGTTGCACAGCAGGCGGGGGTGGCGGCGGGCCAGTGCCTCGAGCCCGGCCAGCAGTTCGGCGCCCAGGGTGGCGGCCCGGTCGAACAGCCGCTCCGACTCCATGATCTCCAGCATCCGCCGGGAGCGCACCATGTCGACGAGCCCGCCGCCCCAGGTGGAGCTGATCCGCCCGGGCAGCCGGAAGACGTTGTCGGCGACCTCGTCCACCCGCCGCCCGGCCATCACCCCGCCGAGCTGGACCTTCTTGCCGAACGCGACGACGTCCGGGCGCAGGCCCAGCTGGGTGTGCGCCCAGGCGGAGCCGGTCAGGCCCACCCCGGTCTGTACCTCGTCGACGACGAACAGCGCGTCGTGACGCTCGCACAGCGCCGCCATCGCGCGCAGGAACTCGCCGCGCAGGTGGTTGTCCCCGCCCTCGCCCTGGATCGGCTCGGCGAGGAAGCAGGCGATGTCGTGGCGGTGGCGGTCGAACGCCTCCTCGGCCTGGGCGAGCGCGCGCCGTTCGGCGGCGACCACCGCGTCCAGCGCCGCGCCGGTGCAGGGGAAGGTCATCGCCGGGCAGTCGATCCGCGGCCAGTCGAAGACCGGGAAGCGCGCGGTCTTGACCGGCTCGGTGTTGGTCGCCGAAAGGGTGTACCCGCCACGGCCGTGGAACGCCGACCGCAGGTGCAGCACCCGCCCGCCGAGCTCGGGGGGCCGCCCGTGCGCCTCGTTGTGCCGGCTCTTCCAGTCGAACGCGCACTTGAGGGCGTTCTCGACGGCGGCCGACCCGCCCTCGACGAAGAACAGGTGCGGCAGCTCCGGGTCGCCCAGCACCCGGGCGAAGGTCTCGACGAACTCGGCGTAGGCGACGGTCGCCAGGTCGGGGTTCGCCGGCTTGTTGACGGCGGCCCGGGCGAGCTCGGCGAGGAACTCCGGGTCGCCCAGCAGGGCCGGCGGGTTGATCCCGAGCGGCGCGGAGGCGAAGAAGCTGTAGAGGTCGAGGTGGCGCGTCCCGGTGCGGGCGTCGACGATCGTGCTGCCCGTACTGGCCTTCAGGTCGCAGACGACGTCGTATCCGTCGGTCAGGACGTGTCTGGACAACATCGGGATCACGTCGGCCGGCTCCGGCCGGGCCCGGCTCCCCCCGCCCGCACGGCCCGCGACACTCATGACGGCCACGGCCGGCCTCCTTCCGCACCGCGCGACCGGCCCACGAGGACGTCCGCGTCAGGGCACCAGGGTCGCGGTTACCGAGCGGAACCGCGATCCGATCATGGCGGGCCGGCCCCGCGGACCGTCGGCACCCGGCCGCCCGCCACCCCACCACCTGCACGAATTATGTCTTACAAGGACAGATCAGACATCAATACGGGCACCTGGCGTGGTGCCTCCACCCTGCCTTCTGGGAACATCACAGTCTGGGATCACCGGAAAAGTCCGACCAGTCGCTTTCCGGCGTTCCCGACAGTTCCACCTGGAACGTCCGGCGGCACCGAACGCACCGGGCAGGCCACCACCGAGCGCCGCAGGGCGCCCCCGCACGAGGAGGTGTCCAGGACGCGGTGCTGACGCCCCTGACCACGGACGACCCGCAGCGGATCGGTCCGTACCGGCTGGCCAACCGCATCGGCGCGGGCGGCATGGGCATCGTCTATCTCGGCTTCTCCGACGACGGCAAGCCGGCCGCGATCAAGGTTCCCTCGGCGGGGCTGGTGGACGACCCCGAGTTCCGCGCCCGCTTCCGCCAGGAGGTGGACGCCGCCCGGCGGGTGCGCGGCAGCGCCGTCGCCGCCGTCATCGACGCCGACCTCACCGGGACGCGCCCCTGGATGGCCACCGAGTACGTCGAGGGCCGCAACCTCACCGACGCGGTCGCGACCCGGGGCCCGTTCGACGAGCACCTGCTCACCGGGCTCGCCGTCGGCCTGGCCGACGCCCTGGTCGCCATCCACGCCGCCGGGGTGGTGCACCGCGACCTCAAGCCGTCCAACATCCTGCTGGCCTGGGACGGGCCGCGGGTCATCGACTTCGGCATCGCCCGGGCCGAGAACAACACCTCGCACACCCGGACCGGCAGCCTCATCGGCACGCTGACCTGGATGGCGCCCGAGCAGCTGCGCGGCGAGCGCGCCGGCCCGGCCGCCGACATCTTCGCGTGGGGGGCGTGCGTCGCGTTCGCGGCGGCCGGGCAGCCGGCGTTCCGCGGCGACCGGGCCGAGGCCGTCGGCCTGCAGATCCTCACCGGCGAGCCGGTGCTGGAACGCCTGCCACCGACCATCGAGCCACACGTGCGCGCCGCGCTGCGCAAGGAGCCGGCCGCCCGGCCCAGCGCCGCCGAGATCCTCGGCGGGCTGCTCGGCCGGCCGGTCGGTGGCCCGGCCGACTCGGACGCGGCGACCGGGCTCCTGATGAGCCGGTGGTGGAACCTGCCGCCGACCCCGCCCGGAGGCGCCGCGCCGCTGCGTGGATACCCGCCGGCGGGCGGCCGTCCCCACGACGGGTCTCCGGGCGGGGCGCGCTTCCAGCCGGCGCACCGACCCGACCCCGGCCCGCCGGCCTCCGGGCCGCGCGGCTGGTCCGACTCCTCCGGGCCGCGCGGCGGCTGGCCCGACGCCTCCGGCCCGCGCGGCGGCTGGCCCGACGCCGGCGGGCAGCCCAACCCCGGCCGCCGCGGGACGCCGGTGGCCGTGCTCGCCGCCCTGGCCGTGCTGCTCGTCGTCGGTGGCGTCACCGTGGGAGCCCTGCTGCTCTCGAGCGGCGACGGGGACGGCGGCCAAACCGGCCCGTCCACGGGGCCGGGCGTCACCTCCACGTTGAGCAGCCCGTCCACCGGCCCCGACGGCGGGCCCACCGCCTCGGCCGGGCCGACCGGGCCGACCACGGACCCGACGAGCCCCGGCCCGGATGCCACCACGACGCCGCCTACCACACCCGGGGGCGGGCCGACGTCCACCTCGACACCGCGGCGGGTGATGAGCGCCGACGAGGCGGCCGGGGTCGTCCGCGAGCACGGCTACACCCCCGACATGGACACCTACGACCCGGACCGGATGCTCAACCTCGTCCGCGGCACCCGGCAGGGGGATGACGGCCGGCAGCGCCAGACGGCCTTCGTCTTCGCCGACGGCGCGTACCAGGGCACCGACACCAAAGCGCCGAGCAACGCCATCACGGTGGAGGTCGGGACGAACACTGACGCGACGGTGACCTACCGGACCTACGCCGCGAACGGAACGACACCCACGGGGACGGCATCGGTGCGTTTCCGCTGGAACGGCACGGGTTTCGTGGCCCTCGACCCCATCCCGTCCGATGATCCGACGGTGGACGACCACCGCTGACGTGGCCATCGAGAACCGGCGGCCCACCCCCCGGCCAGGTGAGTGTGACGGGCACAACGGACGCACCCGGACGGGCCTACCGCTATTCGGGCGCCAGAGTTGGCATTGTGGGACGCCCGACGCAGTCGGGCGAAAGCCGCGCGCTCACGACATCACGAACAGGGGCCGGACAACGCCCACCGCAGGATCGACGCAACGGCCCGGCCGGGCCGGTAACGAGGGGGCACGGTGCTGACACCGCTGGCGGCGGGTGACCCCCGGCGCATCGGCCCGTTCGAGATCCACAATCGGATCGGCGCCGGCGGGATGGGCTCGGTGTACCTCGGTTTCACCGCCGAGGGCCGCGCCGCGGCCGTCAAGGTGCCCGCCGAGGGCCTCGCCGGCGACCCCGAGTTCCGCGCCCGGTTCCGGCGCGAGGTCGAGGCCGCCCGCCGGGTCCGCGGCCGCGCCGTCGCCGCGGTCGTCGACGCCGACCCCGACGCGACCTCGCCCTGGATGGCCGTCGAGTACGTCGAGGGCACCAGCCTCGCCGACGCGGTGATCCGGCACGGGCCGCTCGAACAGCGGCTGCTGCACGGCTTCGGGGTGGGCCTCGCCGACGCCCTCGTCGCCATCCACGCGGTCGGCGTCGTGCACCGCGACCTCAAGCCGTCCAACATCCTGCTCGCCTGGGACGGCCCGAAGGTGATCGACTTCGGTATCGCCCGGGCCAGCGGCACGCCGACCCACACCCGCACCGGCATCCTCGTCGGCACCCCCGCCTGGATGGCGCCCGAGCAGCTGCGCGGTGAGCGCGCGACCCCGGCGGCCGACGTGTTCGCCTGGGGTGCCTGTGTCACCTACGCGGCGACCGGGCACCCGCCCTTCGGCGGCGCCGAGCCGGCTGACGTGCTGACCGTGCTGCGCCGCGACGAGCAGCCCGACCTCGACGGGGTCCCACCGGACCTGCTGGCCGCCGTACGGGCCTCGCTGGCCCGCCGGCCCGAGGCCCGCCCGAGCGCGACGGAGCTGGTCCGGACGCTGGTCACCGAACCGGGCGCCCGCGGCGGCTCCCCCGATCCCGCTCGGGCGGCCGCGAACGCGCTCACCCCCTGGCAGTGGGAACCACCGGCCGAACGCTCCGAACGCGCCGAACGGATCGCGGCCGCGGCCTCGGCCTCGGCCTCGGCCGGCGTGATGACCGGCGCCGCCGACTCCGGCGGGCCCGCCACCGGCGTCCGGCGGACGGCGACGCGCGGTCCCGGCAGGCCGGCCGGCGGCCCCGGGGACGGCCCGGCGAAGTTCCGCGCCGTCGACCGGCCCACCCAGCCACTGGCGACCCGCGCGGATCCCGGCCTGTGGGAGGAGCCTCCGGGTGGGGACTCCTCGCTCGGCACCGTGCCCGTGCCACGGCTGTCGGCGCTGACCGAGAACCGCAACGAGATCACCGACCCGTCGATCCGGCCGCGTCGGACCGCCGCCGCCGCCATCGCGGCCGCGGTGGCGGCGGCGGTGGCGGCGTCCGACGCGGCGGAGGTGACGGGACCGTTGCTGACCGCCCAGGACCCCGCCGCCACCGGCGTCGGCGCCACCACCGGCACCACCGCCAAGGCCAAGGTCAAGGCCGGGGGGGCCGGTACCGACGCCAGGGCGGAGCCGGGAGCCTGGCCGCCCGACCCCCGGGCGTGGCTGAGCCTGCTTGCGGCCTCGGGCCGGCGGGACCGTGCCGCCATGGTCGCGGCCGTCGTCGCCTTCGGGCTCGTCGTCGGCGTGGTCGTCCTGCTCACCGTGCCGGATGCCTCCCGGGCGGAGAGCGGCCCGGGCCAGCCGTCCCCGGGCCCGTCGCAGCGGGGCGTCACCGCCACCACCACGCCCGCCCCCACCTCCCGACCCACCATGGTCACGCCGGCCACCGTCGCGCGCACCGGCTGGGCCGGGCCGGGGCCGGGCAGTGTGCCGCCGACCCAGGCCGGCGTTCCGGCCGACCCCGCGCCGACGGTGGGCGTCCAGATTGACCCGTCGGCGTCGCCGACGCCGACGCACGCCGTCTCTCCCACCGGCGACGCGTCCGCCCCGCCGACGCCCGACCCGTCGCTCTCTGCGACGCCGTGCGCCGCCGGCGCCCGCCCGGAGGGTGTCGTCGCCACCGCCACGCCCGAGCCCTGCTGACCGGGCGCCCCCCGGTGGGAGTGCGCTGCCGGCGGGATGCGGCTGCCCGCCCGCTGGCGGCGGCCCCAGGGAGCCCCGATCATGTGACCGGGAGCACATCGTGACGGTGTCACGGCACGCCCCGGAACGTCGTCGTCGAAGTGGAACCCTTCCACGGCACGCACGATGACGAGGAGGTCACCATGCAGCGCATCGACATGGCGAGCGTCGTACCGGACGCCTACAAGGCGGTGCTGGGCCTGGAGAAGTACGTCCGGTCGGTTGTCGACGGGACCGTGCTCGAACTGGTCAAGCTGCGCGCGTCGATCCTGAACGGCTGCGCGTTCTGCGTGGACCTGCACAGCCGCGACGCGCTCGCCGCCGGCGAGTCGAGCCGACGGCTGTTCGCGGTCGCCGCCTGGCACGAGTCGCCCTTCTTCAGCGAGAAGGAGCGGGCGGCGCTCGCGCTGACCGACGCCGTCACCCGGCTCGGCCAGGACGGCGTCCCCGACGACGTGTGGGACGGCGCGACGAAGGTCTGGAGCGAGGAGGAGGTGGCGAACCTGGTGATCGCCATCGCGACGATCAACGTCTGGAACCGGGTGGCGATCTCGGCCCGCACCCAGCCTCCCGCGACGGTCTGAGCCCGCGGCCGGGCCGGCCACGGATCCGAGGCGAATCGCGCGAACGCCGAACCACGGCGGCCGGGCGGGTCCATAGTGATCGACGTGACGCTCGGCGACCGGACATCCACGGAGGACCGGCCCGGCCCGACGCCCGCCGCGGCGCGGATCGCGGGGGCGCTGACGGCGTACGCCTGCGGCGACGCCTTCGGGCTCCCCTGGGAGGGGAGCGCGCCCCAAGACGTCGACGTCCCGCGGGCCGCGGACATCCCGGCCCGCGGGCGGTGGGAACGCGGCAGCACCTCCGACGACACGGCGCTGACCCTGCTCGTCGCCGAGCACCTGACCGCCCACGGCGGCGCGGGCGATCCGGCCGCCCTGCTGGGGACCCTGGCCGACCGGGCGGCGTCGATCCACGGGCTGGGTCCGAGCACGATCGCCGCGATCGACCACTTCCGCGCGCACGGCAGGCCACCGGCGCGGGGTGGCCGTACCAACGGCGCCCTCATGCGGGCGCTGCCGATCGGCTGGGCCACCGCGCCGGACGACGCGGCGCGCCGCCGCCGATGGGTACGCGCACTGTCAGCGATCACCCACCCCGACCCGGTCGCGCAGGCCGCGGCCGTCATCGCCGCCGCCTGCGCGAGCTGGGCCGTCGCGGGCGCGGACGGGCCGACGCTGCTGGCCGTGGCGGAGGCCGAGGCACTGGCCGAAGTCGAGGCACTGGCCGAAGCCGAGACACTGGCCGAAGTCGAGACACTGGCCGAAGCCGAGGCGCCGGCCGGGGCCGCCCTGCCGGCCGAACCCGTCGCGCGGCCGGGAGCCGACCAGGTTCGGTCACTTTTCACGCTGGTCAGGGAGATCGAGCGGGGCCGGTGGGTGCCACCGCCGGCCGGCGTCAGCCTCGACCCGGTGGAGACCCTCGGGGCCGTGTTGCACTGTGTGGCGACGCGGCCCACGCTCGGCGCGGCGCTGCCAGCCGCGATCGGTCTCGGCGGGGACACCGACACGGTCGCCGCGCTCACCGGCGGAATCCTGGGCGGCCGCCACACGTCCGAGGAGGTCCGCGCGGAACTCCCCTGGAGCTCACGTGCCCTGCTCCCGCCCCAAGGCACGATCGACGTCCTCGCGGACGGCCTCGCCACACTGCGCGGGCCGGGCCCGACGGGCTGACGCGAAGCGTGTCTCCCCCGTCGGGCCCGGCCGTTGTGCTGGGCCCCTTCAGATCTTCAAGATCGTTTTTGGACAGGGTAAATCGTCAACTCTGTTGACTATCTTGAATAGTTCAGAAGCCCGACCCGCGCGAGTAGAGCAGCAGGTTCGGCGAGCCAGAACCGATCCCGGTGAGCGCGCCGCGGGTCGCGGTGTCGACGATCGCGTCGCGCACCCCGTCCGGCCCCGCGCCCAGACGCTGCTGCAGGTAGAGCGCCGCCACCGAGAGCGCCGGACGAGGTGGCGAGGTGACATGCGGGCCTTGATGGGACGAAAGACATGGCCCGAAGGTGCCGGTCACGAACTTGACACCGCGGGCGGTTCGAACAGTGGCACCGCTACCGACCGGTAGATCAACCGCTGTCCGGGCCGGCCGGCCGGCCGTCTCACCGCGGACACCCCCGGACCGCGTGCGCCACCGGGGATGTCCGTGCGCGCAGCCGGTCCGAGACGCCCCGTGACCCACCGGCCGCCGGACCGGAAACACCACGGAGAAGACGACGGCGCCACAATTCCAGCCGGCGCCGCCGATGCGCCGCATTGCGCGCGATGTTGTCGGCGCAACGGATGCGGCGTCGTCGAACTCCCGGCCGTTGACAACTCGGCGACCGTTTTCCTACGGTCGCCCTGCGTCCGGACAAATGGCCTTGGAGAAGCCGGTGACCGGCGCCGTTAATTGCAGACGGGATGGGGAGGGGGACATGCCCGAACGTCTGAGGAGAAAAATCGACAATGCTGTCAACAATGCAGAAGAACCGGCGGACGAAACCAGCGGCCAGAAACAGGGCCGTGCTGCCCGCGCGAGCCGCGCTGGTTGTCGCGGCCGCCGCGGTGGGGCTGTCCGCCTGCCTTCCGGCCCAGGGCTCGGGCGGCGGCGCCGGCCCGGTACCGAGCGCGACCGCCTCGGTCACCGCCGCGCCGACGAGCACGGTTCCGCCCAGCACCGCCCCGACCAGCACCGCTCCCGCCGGCACACCCGGCCCGAGCACACCGCCCACCACGGGCGCCACTCCCACCGCCGGGGCGACGCCGAGCAGCAGTCCGGCACCCGGCGGAGGCGGCGGGACCCCCGCCGCGGCCGCGCTGAGCGGTACCGGCTACGCCGACCACGATGAATGGGCTTCGTGGCGTGGCTGGCCGGTCCAGATCTCCGAGACGTGGAACGACGCCAAGGACCCGGCTACCGGCGTCACCACATGGGGGTCGATGAACGGTCTCTACACGGTCAAGCAGTATTTCACCGATGCCGCCTGGCCGGGTGAGCTCAGCCTCGCCCAGCCGATGTTCGCCGGCGACCAGAACGTCAGGGACTGCGCGACCGAGGACCAGATCTCGACTCTCATGAACAAGCTGGTCGAGTACTGGCCGTCCAAGGACGCTTTCATCAGGCTCGGCTGGGAGTTCAACGGCAACTGGTACCACTGGAGCGTGCAGCCGGGCGACGCCGAGGCGTTCAAGGCCTGCTGGATCCGCTGGCACGACGTGGTGAAGTCCATCTCGCCGGACTTCAAGCTGGTGTGGAACCCCAATGCGGAGAGCTCCAACCAGGACGTCGACGTCACCGAGTTCTGGCCGGGCGCGCAGTACGTCGACGCCGCCGGGCCGGACTTCTACGCGATCAGTGACAACGGCCAGCTGCGCGACCCGGACAAGCGCGGGCCGCACGGCGAACCGCTGGGCATCGGTGCCTGGGCGGCCTGGGTCGCCGAGAAGGGCGTCCCGCTGGCGGTGCCCGAGTGGGGCGTCAACGACCAGGAGTGGGGCTCGACCGACCCGGCGTTCATCACGCAGATGCGCACGGTGTTCACCACCGCCGCCGCGTCGCCGACCGGGCTGGCCTACGAGTCCTACTTCGACGGATCGAAGGCCTACAGCTGCAAGTTCACCCTGCACGACAAGGACTGCGGCTACGACTACCACCAGGCGGCGGCGCAACGCTACAAGGAGCTCTGGACGGGACCGTACGTCAGGTCCTGATCCGACCTACGGCCGGGACGGCGGCACCCCCGCCGCCCCGGCCCTCCGGCGCCCGGCCCTCCGGCGCCCGGCCCTCCGGCGCCCGGCCCTCCGGCGCCCGGTCACGGCGGCGTGGGCAGGACGGCCACCTGGGTCCGGTGCAGGGTCGGGGTCTCGGACTGGTCCGCCACGGCCCGTGCCAGCTGGCCGTAGCCGAGCACGCCGTCGAACAGGCGGTGGTCGACGGGTGGTTCGACGAGCGCGTAGCCCGCCGTCTCGTCGGCGCCGTCGGCCCGCAGCCCCGCGGGTGGGGTGACGACCAGCCAGTCGTGCCCGGACGCGAGGCGGCGCAGCGCGGGCAGCTCGCGGGCGTGCGCCCGCGCGAAGGGCAGGAGCCCCGGGGGGAAGACCGCCGGATCGTCCATGACCGTGCGCCCGTCGGCCAGGGTCAGCGTGGCGAACAGCCCGATCGTGATCAGCCGGGTCGCCGGCGAGCGTCGCACCGCGCCGACCACCCCGGCCACGACGTTCTCGTAGAAAGCCTCGTCGAAACCGTCGAACGACGGCGGCGGGGCCGAGAACGGCGTGACGGCCACGATGACGACGTCGGCCGCGGGGAGGATCTCCACCAGGTCGGCGCCGCGGGTGACGTCCGCCTCGGCCACGTCGACCCCGAGGCCCGCGAGGGCGGCGAAGTCGGCGCGGGCGGAATGCCGGCGGAGGTCCCGCACCACCCCGGTCACCCGGTGCCCCCTGGTGACGAGCTCCCGGCTGACGGCTCGTCCGGCGCGGCCACCGGCACCGAGCACGACCGTGTGCAGTCGGGTGGGCGGCCGGGGCCCCGTCCCGACGGGCTGTGTTCCTGTCATGGCGCGGAAAGTAGCGGACGACAGGCCGGTTACCGCAACGTGACCGGCTACCGTTGCCGAATGGAGAACGCGGCCGGAGCCCCCGCGGCCGAAGCCCCGACGTTCGATCCGGCCTGCCCGATGAGCGCCTTCCCGGTGCGGATCGGCGACAAGTGGACCGCGATGGTCGTCCTGTGTCTCGAGACGCGGCCGCGGCGGTTCACCGAGCTCAGGCAGCTTCTCGGCGCGGTGAGCGCGAAGGTTTTGACCGAGACCCTGCGCGCGATGGAACGCGACGGTCTGGTGAGCAGAAACGCCTTCGACGAGAACCCGCCCCGGGTGGAGTACCAGCTGACCGCCCTCGGCCGGTCACTGCTGCAGCTGGTCGACGCGGCCCGGAGCTGGGCCCGGGACAATCTCGACGACCTCCTGGCCGCCCGCCGGCACCACGACGACCTCCTCCGCCACGGCACCGGCACCGGCGAGGGCGCCGGTGCCGGTGCGGCCCCGTCAGCCCTTGCTGGGATCCGCCCGGTCTAGAACCTTCCCGGGGTGGCGAAGGCGCGAACGGCTTCGGCCCGGTCGTCGACCCTGGACCGGTTGACGGCGTTCTCGACCGACCGCTGTCCGCCGGCGATCCACACCGGGCCGTTCGCGAGATTGTCCAGGGCCTCCTGCGCGGCCTCGTCGGCGGGCTGGGCGGCGTCCAGGGGGTATCCGAGTCGGGCCATCGCGGGAGTGGCGGTGAAACCGACGCAGAAGTGGAGCACGTCGACTCCGTACTTCTCGCACTCGATCCACAGCGACTCGCTGAAGATGCGACTGAAGGCCTTCGAGGCGCAGTAGGCGGCCAGCGACGGCGCCCCCATGTACCCGGCGCTCGATCCGGACAGGATGATCCCGCCGCGGCGCCGCTCGCGCATCAGGCCGCCGTAGTGCCGCGCGAACTCGGTCTGACCGAGGACGTTGACGGCGATGACCGCCCGGTAGACCTCGGGATCCAGCTCGACGAGATCCCCCCGGACGCTGTTGGCCCCGGCGTTGTAGATGAGCAGACCGACCTCGATGTCGTCGGTCACGGTCCGCGTCCGCTCCAGGGCGTCCGGCCGGCTCAGGTCGACGGATAACACCCGTACCTCCGTGCCGGCTTCGCGCAGGTCGTCGGCGAGGGCGTTCAACGGGCCCGGCTTGCGCGCCGTGAGAACCAGGTTGAATCCCTGGGCGGCGAGCTTGCGGGCATAGCCCTCGCCGATTCCCTCCGAGCCGCCGACCACCAGGGCCCAGGGCCCGTACTTCTCCAAGAAGCTCATGATTCTCCCTCCGGAGGGGTCACTCACCGGCGGCGGAGCATCACCCACCACCCGGCGAAGCACCGACACCGGAAGCGTAGAGGGCGCCATCGGCGCCGGCCACCTGGTTGACAACCATCCCGCACGGCTGCCGGACGTCTTCGAGCAGGTGGATGACGCCCCGCACGGACGGGCTTCGGAATCGCGCCGGCGACCGCCCGCGCCCTCGACGCCGTCCGCGCACCGACAGGCGCCACGCCCTGGTCCTCTCCGTACATCCGGTGGCTGGCACGCCGGAAGCCCCTGGCGCCCGGATCTTGACTCGGGTCGACGGCGGCCATTGAGTGGGGGCATGGCCGAGGAGACGGTGTGCGGGATCGTCGGGCGGCGCGACCCGCCTACTGGGCCGCCGCGGGATGAGATGCCAGGACGGCCGGGGCGCTCACCTGGGCTCCGAACGGCCCGAGGCGGTTGTTCAGCCAGCCCAGGGCGGCGGCGTCGGCGAGGTCGGTGAACCTCGCGGGTGATCCGCGCAGGACACCCTGGCAACGGTCACCGAACAGCATGGTGGTCGGTTCCCCGAGATTGCGCCGGGAGTGCCAGATCAGGCCCTGCGCCCACGGATGGTGTTCGTGGAGCCAGTGCGCCCACCGCCGGGTCAGCCCGTAGTCGGGCGGGTCCGCGTGGACGAGCCACTCGTCCTGACACACCGCGGCCAGGTCCGGCGAGCTGATGAGCCGCAGCAGGACGACCGGTGCCGTGACCGTGACCGCGGACAGCCGACGGCCGGCCACCGCCGCGCGCGGGACGAGGCGCCGCCGCGGCCCGCCGAACGGGATCGCGCGCAGCAGGACCTCGACGAGCGCCGTGTCCTCGGAGAGTGCCAGATACAGGTAGGGATACGGGCAGTCCTCCGTGCCGCTGAACCGCCCGCCGCCGACGTGGCGGTCGTTGGCCGTCCGGTTGAACTCGTCGACGCGGCGGTGGCTGCCGTGCACCCGCCACAGTGTCGTGCCGACGGGAATGATCTCCCGGTTCGGGACTCCGTCGCAGCCGCGCGGCAGGTAGCGGGGCACCGCTCACTCCTCGCCGAGCAGGTCGGCGGCGGCGGCCAGCAGCCGGCCGCCGGCACCGGCACCGGCGGTGACGATGTCCGCCGGGACGGCGTTGAGCAGACTGTTCGGGCCCAGCCACCAGTCCGCGACACCCCACGGGTCCTCGGCGGCACCCAGCGCGCGGTTGATACGCGCGACCACGTCGACGGCCCGACCCAGGTCGTCGAACTGGAACGCGGGCAGGCGTGTCTCACCGCCCGGCGTGACCAGGCAGATCAGGTCCGGCATGTCCGGGTCGCCCCCGCAGGCACGGAGCTCGGCCGGCGAGTACGCCGGTGCCAGGAGCAGCCGGACGCGGACCTCGGCGTTCACGAAGGCCGCCTGACCGGCCCACGGCTCGGCGGAGGACGGATCGGCGGCCGACGCGTCCGCCGGGCCGGAGGCCACGGCGGCGGACGGGGGTGTTGAGACAGCCGAGGCGAGATCAGGCCAACCGGACACCCGACCTCCGGGTGGCGCCGTGGGGCGGAACCGGGTGTGCCCGGCGAGCAGCGCCGCGCGCACCGGGTGACCATCGGGCAGCCTGAGCAGCAGCGCGACGATCTGGTCCAGGCCCGTCCCGGGCGGGTCCGCCCCAGCGGCACCGGCACCGGCACCGGTGCTGGCGAGGGCGCGCAGCCGCGCCACGTCCGACTCTCCGAGTAGTGCGACGACGTCGTGCCAGTGGTGCGGGAGAACAGCCAGAGCGTCCTCGACTGTCATTGTCACGCCTCCCGTCCGCGACCGGTTCCGTCCCAGCATCCGGCAGAAAACAACCAGAAGTCGCGCGGTTTCCGTACTGAAACGGCCCAGGTTCCCGCGGTGCACTCATCCCATGAATCAGCGAGACGACCGGCCTGCGCGCACCGCGGGGCCGGACAACCGTGATCCCCGGTCCGCGGGGCCTCCTCCTCCGCCCGTCGCCGCCCTGTCCACCGACGAGCTCGTCGCCGCGGGCCTGGACCTGGCCCGGGGCGTCGGTGAGCTCGCCCGCCGGCTGCGCGCCGCCTACAGCACCGGCCGGCGCGGCCGCGACGACGAGCGTCCCGTGGCCAGGCGGGAACTCACCTACCGCGACGCGGTCGCGTTCTTCGCGGAGAACCAGCGCCGCTCCGGCGGCGCGAAGGCCGGCGCGATCGTGCGGGAGCGGGCCGAGGCCCCGCCTTCCGGCCGGAGCGCGGCACCCGAAAAGATGATCATCCGCCTGGTGTTCCTGGACGCTCAGGCCGAGCCGCTCGCCGCCGCGCCCGCCGCCTCCTACCTGGTGGAGCACATCGACCGCGAGCTGGACCGGGCGTTCGGCAGGCACGACGTGATCATCGTGTCATGAGGCGGCCCGACGAGGGGCAGCCTGGAATGCCCCCGTACCAGGCCGGGACCGGTGGCCGGTTGGACCGGTTGCTCGACGCCGTCCGGGACGGCTTCGCGATACACGGGGTCCCGGCCGACGCGGATCGGGCCCGGGCCGCCGAGCTGCGCTCCCGCCTGCTCTCGGCGGCCCGTGAGTTCGCGGCCACCGAGCCGGGCCGGAGCCTGACCTTCGTGGTGACCAACGACGGACGTCGCGGCGGTCCCACCGGGGGGTCGGCCGCCGGTTCGGCCCGGCCGCGGACGGGGACCGGCGTAGCCGAGCCCGACGTCGTGTCGATCGAGGACCGGGCCGCCTATTTCCCGGCGATCGACCCCGCCCACACCCTAGACCAGCTGATTCTCCCGGCGGCCGCGATGGAGCGGCTGCTGTTGGCGGTCGCCGTCGTCGAGCTTCGTCAGCAGGTGTTCGACGAATGGGAGCTGCGACAGATCCAGCCGCATCCCGGGTCGGCGATCAGCCTGCACGGTGACCCCGGGACGGGCAAGACACTCGCCGCCCACGCGGTGGCCGCGCACCTGAAGAAGAAGATCATCTGTGCGAGCTACTCACAGTTGGAGAGCAAATATCACGGAGAGGGCCCGAAGAACCTCCGGGCGCTGTTCCACGCGGCCCGGGCGACCGACGCCGTGCTGTTCGTCGACGAGGCCGAGTCCCTGCTCTCGCAGCGGTTCGAGAGCCTGAGCCAGGGCTCGGAGCACGCCGTCAACGCCATGCGCAGCGAACTGCTGCTCGCGCTCGACCAGCACGACGGGCTCGTCGTCTTCGCCGGCAACCTGGCCCGCAGCTACGACCGCGCCTTCGAGAGCCGGGTCCGTCACGTCCACTTCCCGGCACCCGACGGGGAGACCCGCCGCAGGCTGTGGGACCGCCACCTCGTGGCCGGGCTGCCGCTGGCCGCTGACGTGGACCGCGACGCGCTGGCCGCGGTCGACACGACGACAGGGCGCGACATCCGCAACGCGGTCGTGGAGGCGGCGACCGCCGCCCGGCTCGCCGGGGAGAGCTCGGTAAGGCACGAACGGCTCGCCACGGCCCTGCACCAGGCGGTCGCCAGCCGGGTCTCCGCGGGGCTGGGCCAGGCCACACCGGTGCCCGCGGGGAGCGACCAGGAAACCCGTCTCCTCGGTGCCGCCGCCACCGCGCTACGCGGCCGCGCGCCGTCCGGCGACCCGCCGGCCGCCGCCGCCACCCTGACCACCACCGACACCACCGATCTCACCGACACCACCGATCTCGAGGAGAAACAACGATGATTCTCGAAGCCATCGCCCTCGTCGGCTGCCTCGCCGCGTTCGGATTCGTCGCCGCGATCTGGGTGGCGCTGCTGACGTTCGTGCTGCTGGCCGACTGGTTCCGCGAGCGCCAGCACAAGATTCAGAAGAAGCGCCGCAAGGCCATCTCCATGAAGGCCAACAAGGAGATCAAGAAGGCGCTGGACGACGGGGACGTCACCCACGTGACGGGCATCTTCGAGCCCGGACGGGACGAGCTGATCGAGGTCCAGCCGTGGTCCGCGGACGACGTCGACGCACGGGTCCGTCAGGCACACCGCAACTCACAGGTCGTTGTCTGGAGCTGACGGCTCTCACCAGCCGAACACCTGGAGACCAGCCCAGAAGTACGGGTTGGCGTAGGGGCGGTCCGCGGGCCCACCGGGCCCCTCGGGGAGGCGGATCGCCCCTACGGCCACGGGGCTGTCGACAGGCGGGGCGCCGGCCACCGGCGTGGGTGTCCGCGCTCGCCGGACACGGCCTCGGACCGCCGCCGCGCCAGCCGGCCCGTCCAGGACTCCGAGCGACGCCTGCCAGCCCGCCAGCTCGGCCCCGGTGGCCGTGCGCAGCCAGCGCTGCGCACGGGCGAGCGCCGGACCCGGCGGGCCAGCTCCGCCGTCAAGCCACTGCGCGACGAACCGACTGACCAACAGGCACGTCGCCCGGTCGTCGACCGGCCACAGGGCCGCCAGCACCACACCGGCGCCGGCCTGCAGCATGGCTCCAGCCATGCTGCGCATCTCGTCCGGTACCCGGCCCGTGTCGAGCGTGGCGCTCTGGCACGCCGACAGCACGAGGAGACGGAGCCCGCGCAGGTCGACGGCACGGGCCAGGATCTCCCCCAGGGTGACCCGCTCGCCGCCGGCGAGGTGCAGCGCGGAACCCAGGCTGTCCCGCCGGTCGAACGTCCCGTGGCAGGCGACCGTGACGATCTGCCCCTGGGCGAGCGCGTCGAGCAGGCCCACCCGGGTCGCGCCCTCCTCGGTCAGCAGGTGAGCCCGCAGCCCCGCCCGCCGGGCGATCGCGAGCACCGACGCGGCCTCGACCCGGCTCCAGGGCAGGCTGCCGGTCGGGTCGCCGACGGCGACCATCCCGACCGGGCCGACCGGGCCGCGGGCTCCGGGACGGTCCGCGGCCCGCTCGCCCGGGCCCCACCGGCGGCGGTCGAGGATCCGGGCGTTGGGGACGACGCTGGTCACGAACAGGTCGGCGAGGCAGCGGCCGTCCGCGCGCCGCAGGGACGTCAGCGGCAGCGCCGCGAGCCCGCCGCACACGACCAGAGCCACCCGGTCGAGACCGAGATCCCCCAGCCAGGCCGTCAACGGCTCGGTGACGACAGCACCCAGCGTGGGCTCCGCACGTTCCAGAACCACTCGTACCAGTGCCTCGGCGAGGGTCTCGTCGAGCAGGCCCCGCTCCCGCGGGCCCAGCAGATCGAGCGGGAGGGCCGCGAGGGCCGCGAACAGCGGCCTGGCGGCGGCCTGCCGGCCGGCGGCCACCAGAATCGGCTCCGGGCCGCCGGCCCCGGTCCGGGCGAGGCCGGCGAGGCAGTCCAGCGTGGTCCGACCCGGGTGACGCTCGGCGAGCGCGGCCAGGCAGTCGCCGTCCTGCGCGAGGCCCAGGTGCTCGAGCAACGGGACGAGCAGGTCGTCTGTGAGGCCGGGCAGGTCGAGGGCGACGACGCCGCCGCCGGCCGACCGGTCCCGAACGGCGAGCGCGAGGCCACCCCACGGCGTGGGAAGCACGTAGACGACCGCGCCGCCCGTGCCGAGGGCTCCGGCCGCCCCGCGAAGCGTGTCGAGGTCGCAGCTCTCGGCCAGGAAGTCGGGCGGGTCACCGGCCGCCCGGACCGCGGCGACGATCCGATCGAACCGGGCCCGCGCTCCGTGGAAGCGGCGCATACGGTCGAGCTCGGCCACCTGACGCTCCAGGATGCCGAGTGTCTCCGGTGCCGTTTCGCTCAGGGCCGCGTGCGCCGAGACCAGGTCGGCCCGGGCCGCCACGAAGTCGGCCCGGCGGGCCGGGTCGGCGATGTCCTCGGGGTTCGCGGCGTCGATCAGCGACTCCTGGGCGAGCACCCGGGCGCGGCCCAGCTCGACGCACAGCGCCGCGCCGGCCGGGTCGCCGGCGTGGCGCAGCGCGAAGGCGCGCCGGGTGGCCGCGTCACGCCCCTGGGACAGCACCGCGTCCACCCCGGCCACGCCGGTTCCGCGGCCCAGCAACAGCTCCTCGGCGTGGATCGCCTCGCCGTAGGCCCGCGCGGCCTCGGCCCAGCGGCCGCCGTCCGCCCGTGCCTGAGCCAGCTGGAGCAGCACCTCCCAGTTGTCGCGAGGTGAGACCTCGAGCGTCCACACCCGCAGCGCCTCCAAATAGCAGGACTCCGCCGCGCGCAGCTCGTCGACGCGCCGGGCGAGCCCGGCACCGAGGCTCCCACCGGACGCGGCCGGGTCAGGAACGGCCGGGTCGGCCGCGGCCGCGAGCAGCGCGTGGGTCCGGCCCAGCATCAGCTGGGTGACGGCGTACTCGTTCGGGAACGCCTCGAGGGTGCGGATGCGCAGCGCCGACCGCAGCAACCGCACCGCCGTCGCCAGGTTCTCGGCGTGGTCGCCCGCGATCCGCCGCTGGTACATCCCGGCCAGGTTCAGCAGTGTCTGGCCGTGCTGGACGGGGAACTCCTCGCGGGTGAACACCGGTAGCACTCCGGACGTGTAGTCCAGCGCCAACTCGATGTTCTCCGTCACGTCCCCGGCGAGTCGTTCGAGGTGCATCAGCCCGAGGCCGTGCCGGACACGGGCATGCTGCACGGGCAGCTCGGCGGCCCAGTGGCCGGCCGCCCCGCGCAGGCACCGGATCGCCTGTTCCAGGTTGTCGCGCCGGTCGCCCGAATCACGTTGCCAGAACGCGGTACCGAGGAAGTAACGGGTGCGGGCCAGCGGCTGCTCGACGCCGTAGGCCGCGAAGATCCGTAGGGCCTCGTGGTACCACACGATCGCCTGCTCCTGGTTGGCCCGCCGTTCCCGCGCCCTGCCGTACTGGTAGTCGATGGCGAGCCCGACGAGGGCCTCCGCGTGTTCGACCGGGTACCGCCCGGGGTCGAAGAACTCCACGGCGGCCCGGTGCAGCTCCTCGGCCCGGCGGTGGTTGGCCGCCAGCTCCCCACCGACGCGGTCCATCAGCAGGGTCCCGAGGGCGGTCGCCGTCACCGCCTCCTGGTACGGGAGATCCCGGGCGCGGCAGGCGGCGAGGGCCTCCTCCGCCAGCCCGACAGCCCGGTCGTAGGCGGCCAGCCTGGGCGCGCGCAGATCCTCGGCGGTGGCGACGGCGAGCTCGCGCAGCAGGGTCGCCCGCGCGTCCGGGTACCCGGGCGGCGCCGTCGCGTCGAGACGGCGCAGCGCGCCGGTGAGCAGCGCGACCCGCCGCCGGCTCAGCCGCAGCCGGTGCCGGTCGTCAAGCAGCTCACCGAGGCGCGCCTCGACCCGGAGCAGCCAGCGCGGAAGATCGTCGGCGAAGCCTCCGTAGACGTCGACGTAGGCACGGCCGACCGCCGCGCGGCACGACACCCCGGCCGCGCGGTACGACATCTCAGCCGCGCGGCGCAGTACCTCGGCGTCGCGGCGCAGCTGCCGGGCGAGGCGCGACGGCGGCTCGGCCTCGACGCGGGCGACGAACCGCGCCGCCTCCTTGGACGTCGCCAGGGTCCCGTCCGCGAGCAGCAGGCGTCGCTGCGCCCGCACATCACCCGCCGTCAGCCAGGCGGCGAGCCGCGGGCCGACCCCCAGGCCGACAAGCCCGGCGCGGGGAACCACCAGCCGGGCGAGCGGGTAGCTGTTGTGGAAGTCGTACTGCACGACGAGCCAGGCCCCCTTGTCCCGTCATGGTCCGTCACAGGCGGGCCTGGCTCCGGCTCGGCGCACCGATCTCCAGGCCCCGGATGACCGCGGCGGCCCCCATCTCCGACCTGGTCAGCAGATGGACCTCCCACCGGGCCGGTTCGTCGAGCTCGTCGAGCAGGGCGCGCCAGATCAACCCGAAACTGGTGGCGGGCTCCAGGCCGGCGCGACCGGCGCCGAGCAGAGGCAGGCAGACCGACCGCAGCGGGGGCCGTTCCGGGTCGGCGCGCGCGAGCAGGAACACATTGCGCACCGCCCGCTGCAGCGCGCCCGGTGACACGTCGTAGCCGTTGCTGAAGGGTCGGGGTTCCGCGACGGCCGCGTGGTAGACACGCCGGATCCCGTGTTTGGCGAGCTCGCCGGACGAGGTCGGCACCACCACCCCGGGGGCGACGCTCAGGCCCGTCCGCCCGTTGCGGCGCAGCCACTCCCGCAGCTCGTCCTGCAGGACGTCCTCGACCAGGCCGCCGACGGCGTCACGCCGTGCCGCCGCGTTGCGCAGGGATCCCGACAGCGAGGTCCGGAACGTCTTCGCCATCTCCAGGTACGTGTTCTCCGAGGACACCACGACGTCGACGTCGCGCAGTGCCTCCACGGGACCGCGGTGCACCGTCACGACCCGCGGGCCCTGCCGGGTGGCGATCTCGACTCGCCTGGTCGCGCCGATCGGGAGCGGCTCCGTACCGGTCCCGGCGGCGGTGTCGGCACCCGGACGGGCGAGGGACGCCAAAATCCGCGCGGCGACCAGATGCAGGAGGTCGATCTCCTGGCGCCGCCGGAAGGACTGCGGGTCTATCCCGTAGACCTCGGCCGCGGCCTGGCGGCGCTGCGCGGGTGACCAGTGCAGCGACCCTCTCGCCAGACCGAAGGTGCAGGCGGCGGCATTCGCCAGCTGATCGTCGAGGCCGGCGATCACTTCCGTCAGCAGCCGCGCCAGTGAACCTTCGAGCTGGGCCGCGTCGTCGGGCAGGCCGAGCGCGCGGACCACACTGGTCAGTCGCGGAAGCTCGACGTCTCGGAGCCTGACGAGACCCTGCCGCCGAACGGTCTTCAGCTCGACGACAAGCCCTTCCGTCTCCCCTACAAGTTTTTCTGTACGTCCCCCCACGATCCAATGGTCGCGCACGTCAGGCCGGAAGGTCACGCAGTGGTCCGTGGGATGACGCCCGCGCCGACCGCCGAGGCCTCCCGCGCCGGGTCAGCCCGCGCTGATCCCAGCTGGGCGGTGCCGCTGGACGGGTCGTTCGAGCAGGTAGTAAGAGGCCGCGGCCAGGGCCACGGAGATGAGGCCGACGGCGAGGATCGCCGGCCACCGGCCGAGCGCGCCGGTCAGGTCGTGGCCCCAGTGCGCGACCACGGGGAAGTGCCAGAGGTAGAAGCCGTAGGAGATCCGGCCGAGCCAGGCGAGCGGCGGGGCGGCGAGGGCACGGAACAGCCAACTCGTTCTCGGCCCCAGCTCCAGGGCCAGGACGACGGCGCCGGCGAGCAGCGCGACGACGGTGTACCCGCCGTGGGACAGCACCGTCGGCCGTGGGCCCCAGCTGCCCGGCGCGGTCACCGCCGCCACCGCCAGCAGGGCGAGCGCGACCGGGCCGGCCACCGGCAGGACAGCGGTGACACGGTCGAGGCGGCGCCGCCAGGCGAGCGCGGCACCGTCCTCGCCGGTACCGCCCTTGGCGGCACCGCCCGCACCGGCACCGTTCTCACCGGACGCCCCGCGTCGCGCCGCCCGCAGCCAGGCGGCCACCGCGCAGCCGACCAGCAGCGCGTCCGCCCGGGTGTCCAGGGCGAAGTACGTCCGCGTTCCGGAGGCTCCGAACGAGGTCAGCACGTTGCGCCACAGCGCGACGGCGACCGCCCCGCCCAGCAGGACCAGGGGAAGCCGGCGGACGAGCCGTGGCCGGCGACACAGGACGATCAGCACCAGCGGCCAGAGCAGATAGAACTGCTCCTCCAGCGACAGCGACCAGGTGTGCCCGAGCCAGCCGGCCCCGGTGCTCTGCCGCACCACCTGGAAGTAGTTGTTCAGGTAGAACATCGACGCGGCCAGGCTGTCGAGAAACTCGTCCCGCTCGCCGGCGGTGCCGATCCCCAGCACCACGACCGTCGTGAGGCCGACCAGGGCCAGCAGCCAGAACGCGGGCAGCAGGCGGTAGGCGCGCCGGAGGTAGAACCGCCTGAGCGACACCCGGCCGGTCCGGTCCCGTTCGGCCAGCAGCTGTTTGGTGATCAGGAAACCGCTGAGCACGAAGAACACGTCGACACCCAGGTAGCCGCCGCTCAGTGAGTCCATGTGGAACACGAGCACGCAGAGCACCGCGAGCGCCCGGACGCCGTCCAGCGCGGGGTTGTGGCCGCCGGTCCTGGCGCCGCCTCGTTCCTCGGCTCCGGTGAGCCGACCGGCCTGGGTGCGAGGACCGGGCGGTCCGGCCGTACCGGCCGACCGGAGATCGGGACGCGGCTGGCCGGGTATCCGCGCCGGCGGCTGGCCGGCTACCGGGGGCCTCGGCCGGCGGTACACCACCGCAGGACCGCTGCGCGCCATCTCGTCCACGCGGCAGGATCCGTGTTCCGAGTCAGGTCCGTGCTCGGCCATCCACGCTCCTCTCAGAACTGTCGAGTCAGAACTGTCGAACTCCCCGTCTTCTGGTCGTTAGCACCTTGTATCCGGCCAAGCTTGGTGTCGGCTGTCAGGCTTCTGTGCCCCGCCTCGGTGGGCACAGTGCCGCGCTGTGACCACGCGGTTACGTCGACCGGGCCCGCCGTGGCACAAAAAGCCCACAGCCGGGCCCACATCGACCGATGTAGTTGCTATCTGGAACCAACTATTTTAGGATCACCCGCATACACGAGAGAACGGACGTCGAGGAGTTCACCGGCGCGGTCATGGCGCTCGTCAATCTCATCCGGCGTGGCCAGGCGCGGGCGTTCGGCACCGAACTGGTCGCGGTCATGGAGCTGCTCGGCGACGGCCGCGTGCTCGCGCCGAGCGAGATCGCCGACGCTCTCAGCTCCCCGCGCTCCTCCGTCACCCGACGACTACAGACACTCGAGGCCGCCGAAAAGATCGAAATCCGCCCGAATCCCGGTGACGCCCGGTCCTACCGGGTGGCGCTCAGCCCGACCGGCCAGGCGGAGCTCGACGACCTGGTCGCCAAGGGACTGGAGCTGTTCGCCGCCTGGGTCACCGACTGGACGCCCGCGGAGGTCCGGACGTTCTCGGCGCTGGCCAGGCGGCTCACCGACGGCGTCGTCGTGCCCCCGGCGCCCGCTCGCGGGAACGCGTGGTGGCGGGAGCAGCAGACGTGACCCGCCGCCCGCCCGAGGTCGCCCCGGCCACGCCCCGCCCGGCGACGGCCCGGCGCTCGCTGACCGTCACCGGATGGGTCGGCGCCCTCGCGGTCAGCCTCATCGCCTCGTCAAGCCCCGGCACCCCGCAGACTCCCCCCAGGCGCCCCGTCCCGATCCCGTAGGGCTACCGGAACCTCGACGCGACGAGGATCCCGAGCCACGCGCAACCGCGTGTGGCGGGTCTGCCGACCATCACGTGCGCGGGCGGTGATCGCCGCGGACCTTCGTCCACGGGCCGCGCAGAGGCACCGTGAGCGTTACTTTTCGCCGATCCGACACGTCATAGCCGTGACTCGTCAGTCGAAGGGGCGTGGACCCCAGGAGGAGCTTCGACGATGCAGGCACGGATGACCAATCCGGCGATGGTGCTTCCGCATGCGATGGAGGCAGTCCAGTCGCTCTACAAGGCGATGAGCTCGGGCGGAGTGGCGCAGCGGACACTGGAGCTGGTGCACCTGCGGGCCAGCCAGATCAACGGCTGCAGCGCATGTGTGCACGCCGGGGTGACGGAAGCCACGAAGGCCGGCGAGAGCGCGGACCGGCTGTTCGCCGTGGCGGCGTGGTACGAGTCGCCGCTTTTCGATGACGCAGAACGGGCCGCCCTCGCACTCACCGAGGCCGCCACCCGACTCTGCGACAGGCCCGGCTCGGTCACCGATGAGCTCTGGGAGGCGGCCAGCAGGCACTATGACGAGAGGCAACTCGCGGCAATCATCCTGATGATCGCCACCACGAACTTCTTCAACCGGATCAACACCACGATCAGGGAGCCCGCGGGCACCACCTGGGGCTGAGGAGCGTCAGGGCGGCCCGGGCCGGGCCGCCCTGACGTCAGCTCTCGAACGCGGACAGTTCGAGCCGTCCCAACCGATCGACGTCGGCGAGCACGTCGACCGCGACGATCGCCTGGTCCCTGACCGTGAAACCCATGATCGAGACTGCCCGGCCAGCCACGGTGACGACCACGCCGGCAGCGCCGTTGACCAGGGCCGGGTGAACCTGGGCATCCGGCCGGGCAAACATCAGCGCCCGCCCGGCGACCGCTGCCGCTCCCCGGAGCGCCGCGGTGGCCGCGGGACGCGCGGTGCCGCCGTCCGAACGCATCTCGACATTCGGGGCCAACAGCGCGACGAGGGCGTCGAAGTCACCGCCACGGGCCGCGTCGAAGAACGCACGGACCACGTCGTGCTGCTGGGCCAGATCCGCTTCCGGCAGCGGCCCGCCGGCCCGGATCCGCCCGCGGGCGCGGCTCGCCAACTGCCTGGTGGCCGCCGTGGACCGACCGAGCAACACCGCGATGTCGTGGAACGGCACCGCGAACATGTCGTGCAGCACGAAGGCCAGTCGCTCGGCAGGGGTGAGGGTCTCCAGGACCACGTGCAGGGCGAGCCCCACCGACTCGGCGAGCAGTGCCTCCTGCTCAGGGTCACCGCCCTTCGCGGGGCTCACAATCGGGTCCGGCACGTGGACGTCCAACGGTTGTTCTCGCCGCGAGCCACGCGCCCGCAGCATGTCCAGGCAGATCCGGCCGGTCACCGTGGTCAGCCAACCGCGCAGATTGGTCACGTCACCGGTGTCGGACGAGCTGAGCCGCAGCCAGGACTCCTGCACCGCGTCGTCCGCCTCGTGCAGCGAACCGAGCATCCGATACGCCACGGAGCGCAGATGCGCGCGGTGCTCGTCGAACCGCGCGGCCAGCCCGTCCTGTCCAGTCATGATCGTCCTTGCTTCGCCGCTGTCACCACCATCCTGACGCGAATGATCAGGGCGGCGTAACACCCGTCAGGTGAACGGCCGGCAGGAGTCGAGATGACGTCTTCCCATGTGCGGACCGGACCGGACCGGATCCGGCGCCGGGCCGGCCAGGGCGGCAGCCGCGAAGGCGCCGAGCCCGCCCGGCCAGGCGGCTAGATCAGGTCGGCCAGGCGGCGCTGCCCGAGCCACCGCAGGGTCCGCTGTCGATCTTCTTCACTGCCGACAAGGCTGACCAGCAGATCGGTCGCCCCGGCGTCGGCGAACCGCCGGACCTCCGACGCGACGGTCGCCTCGTCTCCCGCGACGACCGTCTCATGCACAGCCGACCTGCCGTCCCGCGCCAGGATCGCGCGGTAGGCGGGGAAGTCGGCGGCGAAGCCCACCTGGGCCTCGACCGCCTGCCGCACCCCCTCCGGATCGGCGGTGACGCCGATCGGGACGCCGGCCACGATCCGCGGGGCGGGCCGTCCCGCCGCCGCGGCGGCACGTGTGATCGTCGGCACGACATGCCCGGCGATGGCCTCGGGACCGGCCCACACCGTCACCGTCCCGTCGGCCAGCTCGCCGGCGACGCGCAGCATGACCGGCCCGAGCGCGGCCAGCAGGACCGGGACCTCGGTGGCGCCGGGAACCTCGACCTGTCCCGCCACGGTCAGGAAGGATCCACGGTGCTCGACGTGCTCCCCACGCAGCAGCGGGCGCAGCGCGGACAGGTACTCCCGGGTGTGCCGCGCCGGCTGGTCGTAGGAGTGGCCGAAGGCATCCTCGATGAGGACCCGATGGCTCGGCCCGATTCCGAGGGTGACCCGGTGACCCGTTGCCACCTGGGCGGTGAGCGCCTGCCCGGCCAGCGCGAGCGGATGGCGGGGATAGGTCTGCACGACGGCCGTGCCGAGTTCGACGCCCGGTACCCGTTGTCCCGCGAGCGCGGCGACGGTGAGCGCGTCCCACGCGGTGAGCTGGCTGAAGAAGACGCTGTCGAAGCCGGCTTCAGCGGCCGCGCGCGCCTGTTCGATCATCTCCTCCAGGGTGGAGCCGGCCCCGCCCACATAGACACCCAACCGCATCGACGCCTCCAAGGTGAATCGGATGTTCCGCTTCCTCTTGGACGGTGAACAGTAATCTGGGGGCTCAGATTCCGGGGGGGTGCCAGGCTGTGCGATCCGACGCCCGACGCAACCGCGAGCTGATCTCCGACACCGCACGCGAACTGTTCACCGAGCGTGGCGCGGCCGTCTCCATGGAGGAGATCGCCGGCGCGGCCGGGCTCGGGGTGGGGACGCTCTACCGGCACTTCCCCGATCGGGCGGCCCTGCTGGAGGCCGTCGCGGCCGACACCCTCGGACGCTTCCTCGCACTCGGCCGCGCCGAGGCGGCCCGGGACCTCCCCGGCTGGCAGGTCCTGCTGCGCGTCATCGAGCACTGCA
This sequence comes from Parafrankia discariae, assembly GCF_000373365.1. Taxonomy (NCBI): domain Bacteria; kingdom Bacillati; phylum Actinomycetota; class Actinomycetes; order Frankiales; family Frankiaceae; genus Parafrankia; species Parafrankia discariae. The sequence goes on along the minus strand of NZ_KB891263.1, from coordinate 114,970 downwards.
CAAGGCTGCCGCTGGCCCTGGTCAAGACGCTCGCCGAGGGGGTGGCCGCCACACCGGAGGTGGCCGGTCTGACCACCGAGGCCGAAGACCTGCTCGTCGGCGTCGTCGAACGGGCCCAGCGGGAACGGACGCTGCGCCCGGACATCCCACCCCGCGAAGTCGTCAAAATACTGAACGTAGTTGTCTGCCGGCCGGGAGCCCGCGCCGACGACCACCTGATCACCGTCATGCTCGACGGCCTGCGGGCGGGCGGCCCGCCGCGGGCATCGGCTCCCGGCCCAGGTGACGCGGCCCTCTCCGCCGGCCTGCGCGCCTGACCGCCGCCAGGGTTCCCCCACCCGCGACACCGCCTCCGAACCGCCTCCGACGCCGGGAGATCACCATCGCCTCCATCCGACACGAAGTCGTGGTCGTCCGGTCCCCGGAGGATGTGTGGGACGTCCTGCGCGACGTGGGAGCGGTGCATCGGCGGCTGCTGCCGGGACGGGTGCTGGACGTCAGCGTGGACGGGAACGTCAGGACACTGACCATGCCGGACGGGCATTTGGTGCGTGAGCTCATCGTCGCCGTCGACGACGAGGCTCGTCGGCTCGCCTACGCGGTGGTCGAGGGAGCCAGACCGCCGCTACGCCACCACCATGCGTCCTTCCAGGTCCTGCCCGACGGCGACGGGCGCAGCCGACTTCTCTGGATCACGGACCTCCTCCCCGACAGCCTGGCGGGCCTCATCGAGGCCCGCACCGCACACGGCATCAGGGAGATGAAGGAGGTACTCGAGCTGCCCGCCGGCGCGTGATCACGACCGTACCCAGTCCCGGTAGCCGTCGCGGCGGCACCGGGCACCAGCTCGCCGCCGGTCAGGCACTCGGGGTGTGAAGCAGCGAACCGATGATCGTCTGCGGATTCGTGAACAGTGCGAGGAGCGGGCACTCCGCCTCGACGGTCTGGAACAGTGCCTCGATCTCCTCGGGTGCGGCCGGGGAGGTGACGGAGGCCTGATAGGTGATGTTGTGGGGTTCACGGGGCACACCCTCGAAGCCGGGCCGGCCGGCCCGGGGCTCCATCTGGCCCTCGACCTCCACCCTGATCTCGTCGAGTGGTATCTCCAGGCGGGCGGCGACGATCTCGAAAACGTGGGTCAGGCAGCTGGCGAACACGCCGAGCACGAGCTCGGGTGAGCTGGGCCCGAGATCGTGACCGGCGTAGTCAGGCTGCGAGTCGCTGAGGATCTGGTGGTCGCGGATCCGGATGCGCCGGACGCCGCTGCGCCCTTCGGCGACCGATTGCGCCCGCAGCACCGCCGGGCCCGGGAAGGTGCCCGCGGCGATCGCGTCCTCGCGTTCCCGCACAGCCGCGCGCTTGTGGACGAGAAAATCCCGCAGGCCGGGCCTCGACCCGTCAGAGGTGGATCTGTACTGCTCGGCCCCCTGACTACTACCGGTGCCGTCACCCGCCGGCGCGCTGGGAGCAGTGGGCTGGCTGGCGAGGCCGGGTTCACCGGCCGCCGATGCATTGGTCGTCGACATGACCTTTCCCTTCAGAAACAGTGGTGTCGCGATGCCGAACCATGGCGACGGACGCGCGTGACAGCAGGCGACTCCGCCGTCACAGGCGCGACAAACTGTACGCGTTCCCACCTGGCCCGTGGACAGCGACACCCCACCGGCGCCGCCGAGATCGGGATAGGCGGAGGTCGATTTCCGACGAGACGGGTGGCGACCATCGCTCTCGACTCCGGAAAGCCGCCCGCGCGGTGGCTTCCACCCGCACACGAGACCACCGGCCGGTGTTACCTGTTTACCGCTCGAAGAGTCCGCGAGAATTAATCTCCTTCGGGGCGTTGTCGAGGACGAGAAGATTGACGCCAGCCGGCAGGAGCACGCCGAAGGAGTTCGGAGGCCGTGTGCCGCCGGAGTAGGCGGCGATGTCGAGGCCCGATTCCGCCCGCTGCCGCCCGGTGGCACGACTGCCGTGCGGACAGGCGAACCAGGCCCCGGCACCGCGCGGTGGGCCCCGGCACCGCGCGCCCGAACAGACGATCCGCCCCGGCTCCGCGGCCCCATGCCTGGTCGTCGGTCCGCGACACGGGCGGGATCCGCCGGCGTGTCCGCCGAACTCGAATGCGTCAGGACTTAGGCTCACCACCCGTCGTGACTAAGTGGACACGGTGACGGATACGCGCCGGCGACGTCCGGTGAGTGACCGTTCCGGGTCCGTTCTGGCGTGGATGTCGTCGAGAGGAAACGGCATGACCTGTGTGTCCACGAATGTCGCCGAGCGCGGGCTGAGGACCAGGCCGCTGACCACCGGAGATCGCGCGTTCTTCCATTTCACCCTGCAGAATCCCGGAGAGTTCCTGGAGGGGGGCGTGGTGCTCTGTGTCGACGATCCGACGCTGACCCTCGCCGAGCTGCGTGCGCACGTCACGGCGCGGCTTCCCGGGGCGCCGGCGCTCACCGAGCGCCTCTTCCGGCCGGTCACTGTCGCCCACTCCCCCGGCGCCGTCATCTGGCGGCACGACGACAACGACACTCCCGATCTCGACTATCACGTGAGCGTCGAGAACCTGCGCGCCGGCAGCGGGAACAGCGGCCTGCGGGCCGCGATGGACCGGATCGCCACCCAGCCGCTCGACCTGGAACACCCGCTGTGGCGGCTCTGGCTGCTGCGCGGTCACAGTCCCACCGAGGTCGCGATCGTCTACCGGTTCAACCACATCCACCAGGACGGCAGCGCCGTGCACCAGGCGCTGCATCTGCTGTTCGGAGCCGGTCCCGAGCCAGCGCCGCGCACGCTGCGGACGTTCGGGGCGCCGCAGGCCCGCGACTACGCCCGGATGGCCGCCGGGGTGTTCCGCAACCTTCCCCGGACCCGGCAGCTCGCGTCCTGGGCCGGACCACCGCGGGGCGCGGCGCGGCACACCTGGGCGGTGACCGAGCTGGAGCGGCTGCGCCGGATCGCCCGACGCGAAGCCGTCACGGTCAACGACGTCTACCTCGCGGCGGTCGCCGGCGCCCTGCGCGCCTGGTCGCTGCCGGAATGGCTGCCCGCGACGGTCGACGGGTCGGGCCGGCCCCGCCGCGCCCTCCCTCGCCGCCGTCAGCGGACCATCCACACGGCGATGCCCATCAACGTGCGTACCCCGGACGAACAGGAGATCCTTTCCAACTTCACCCTGGGCATACGGGTGCCGCTGCCCTGCGCCGAGGCCGATCCCCGGCGGCGACTCGCCCAGATCGCCGAGCAGACCCGACGCATCAAGGCGCGGGGCAGGTTCGGCGTGGTCGAACGGAGGCTTCTGGACAGGATGTCGCAGGACACCTCACCCCGCGTGTTCGCGAAGATCGTGTCCACCGCGGCCCGTCCGACGGACACCGCTCTGGTCACGAGCAACCTGGGGACGATGGTGGGCCCGTACACGGTGGCCGGCCGTCGGGTCACCACGCTGATCGGCATGGCGCCGCTGCTCGTGGGCCGCCAGCATCTGTCGTCCGCCCTGTTCGGCCTGGACGAGCAGGTCTGCGCGGCGTTCACGGCCAGCGCGAGCGTCCCCCGTCACACCGACCTGGCCGGCAACTGGCTCGCCGAGCTCGCCGCCTTCGACGTCCGCGCGCAGGGCGGCCCGGCGCCCGCTCCCACGGGTTCCCCGCGTCCCCCGGTCGTCCCGGTCCTCCCAGGTCCCCGGACTCCGCCGCCTGACTCGCCCCTTCCGAGCGGGGCCGCCGGGCACGCCGCTCGCACGTCGCCCGCACCGGCACCGCGGGGACGCTGACCAACGAGATCAGCCGTGGGCGAGGCCGAAGGCCGTCGTGGTCGCCATCCCCGCGTCGCAGGGACCCGCGCAGGGGTGCGCTGGACGCCCAGGGCCGGGTCGGCCTCGCGTGTAGTCGCGCGAGTCGCTATTCTTCACTAAAACGATCGACAATGCGCTGATAGGTGAGGTCCTCGTCCGATGCCTGCCGCCGCCCGCTACGGGGATCCCGCCGCGACCCTCGACGTGCTCAACGACGTCCTGCGGGTGCAGCTCGCGCACCGTTCGGTGCGCAGCTTCGGGCCGCGCGACGTCGGCGAGGACGAACTGGCCGCGCTGGTCGCGGCCGCGCAGTCCGCGTCGACATCCTCCAATCTCCAGGTGTGGAGTGTGATCGCGGTGCGCGACCCCGAGCGCAAGGCCCGCCTGGCCACGCTCGCCGGCAACCAGCGGTTCATCGCGCGGGCCCCGCTGTTCCTGGTCTGGATCGCCGACCTCAGCCGGGTCCACCGGCTCGCCGAGCGGGCGGGAACCCAGGTGACCGCGGTCGACTACCTGGAGACCACGATCGTCGGCTTCGTCGACACCGCCCTCGCGGCGCAGAACGCCGCCGTGGCCGCCGAGTCACTCGGCCTGGGCACCGTGTTCGTCGGCGCGGTCCGCAACCGCCCCGAGGAGGTGGCGGCCGAGCTCGGGTTGCCCCCGCACGCCGTCGCGGCCTTCGGCCTGGCTGTCGGCGAGCCGGACCCGACCGAGCGGGCGGACGTCAAACCACGGCTGCCACGGGACGCGGTGCTGCACCGGGAACGCTACGACATCGCCGCGGACGCCCACATCGAGACCTACGATCAGCGGCTGTCCACCTACAACACGCGCTTCGGCCTGGACGGCGCCTGGAGCGACCGAGCGCTGGCCCGTCTGGCGGGCCCGGAGTCGATGGCGGGCCGCCACCGCCTCCGCGAAATCCTGGAGAACCTGGGCCTGCCCTCCCGCTGACAAAGTCTCCCGCCCCCCACCTCACCACGCTCGCCTCGGCGCCGTAGGTGTCCCGGCACCAGTCCCAGACGTTGCCCGGCATGCGGCTCATGCGGCTACCGCCAGCGCGGCCCTGCGCCAGGTCAGCAGGTGGAGGCCAGGGGGTTGCCCGCGAACCGGTCGGCGAGGAACGCGACCGGCTCGGCCTCCAGATAGGAGGCCGCGTCGTGGTTGGCGCCGGCGATCGGCATCCAGGTGACATCCGCTCCGCCCGCGCAGTACGTGCGCTCCAGGCTCTCCGCCTGCCCGAAGGCGACGACGTCGTCCTTTTCCCCGTGGTAGAGGAAGATCGGAACCTTCGGCGGTGTGGAACCCAACGAGTTCTCAGCCAGCCGCTTCTGCCACGTGGTGGACTTCAGCGGATCCGTGGTGAAGACGTCTCTGGCGTGTTTTCCCGCGAACGAGAGAACGGCCTGCTTCACGCACGCGGTCCGAAGCTGGTCGAGGCTGGCGCGAGCCGCCGGCAGGACGAAACTGTCGAGCTTCAGCTCCGAATAGGCCGCGTCGAACCCGAGAGCCGCCATGAACTCCACCGCGGCCCAGGTCGCGCCGTCGACCCCCGCGCTGACCTTCAGCAGGTCCGCGGGGACCCCACCGGCGGCGATCCCCACCGTGTTCAGATCCGGCGCGTAGCCCGGCGCGAGCTCTCCGGCCCAACTCGCGGCGCCGCCGCCCTGGGAGTAACCCCAGAAGCCGACCTTGGCGTTCCTGGACAGGCCGCCCTCGCGAAGGCGCAACGCGGCCCGCGCCGCGTCGAGGACGGCATGCCCCTCGGCCCGGCCGACAGCGTAGGTGTGGGGTCCGGGTGTGCCCAGACCCTCGTAATCGGTGGCCGCGACCGCCCAGCCGTGGCTCGCCGCCAGCTCGAGGATGTCGGCCCAGTCATCCGCGCCGGCCGCGAGGGACTTCGACGGCGCGCAGTCGTCACCGAGACCGTGGGTGCCGGTCGCGAACCCGAGCAACGGCATGTCGGCCCGGGACCCGGCCGGTGGGAACACAATCGTGCCGGACACGGCGACCGGTTGGTCGTGCGTGTCCGTCGACAGGTAAAGCACCTGGTAGACGGTGAAATTGGCGTCCTTGAGCTTGCCAGCGGCCGGGACCTTCCGGGACCACAGAATGTCTCCGGGATCACCCGCCGGCAGCACCTTGGGCGGAATATAGAACGCGTCACCGGCCGGCGCCGCCACCGGGCCGGTATAGCGGACGGCGGCAGATGTCGGTGACGCGGGCGCGTCGTTCCCGTTGCCTCCGCCCGACCCCGCACAGGCGGCGACCACCAAGGCCAGGCCACAGGTCGTCGTCCATGCCATGACGCGAGAAACCGACGCGACCACGCGACTGCCGCTCACGAGCCCCTGCCCCCCACGGAACTCTCGCCAGTCCGTCTATCACGTACAGCTACGTCAGATCGGACGCCGTTTCCGTAGCAGAGGACACTAGCATTACCGGCGGTCCGGTACCCACAGACGTCAGATCACCCGGCGGACACTCGGGCCAGGCCACGCTCACCGGCGGAAAGCCTCGGTTCACGCGCGAGCAGCGCCCGACCGCCGTTCATCCGGTGGGCCATCGGACCGCCGAGGGTTCGATCGCCGCCCACGGCCTGTCATGATCAGGACCAGATATCGACTTCCGCAGTAATCCGTACGGGGATGCCACCAAACCGGCTAGTATGCGAGGTATGCGGGTCACGACACTGTCTGATCTCGAGCCATCGCAGGTCGTTTCGGTTGAGAGAATTTATCTGGAGGCCTTTCCCGCGGGGGAGCGGATGCCGTTCAAGGAGATACTGCGGGATGTCGACGCCGGTATTCGCGTTGCTTACGTCGCACTTGACGAGGACACTGCGCTGGGCTTTGCCTCGGCCTACGTCCTCCAGTCGGTCCAGACGTTCTTCCTTGAATACATCGCGATCGAGAAGAGGCACCGCGGCGGCGGGTTCGGCGGTGAGCTGTGGCATCACATCCGTACCGACGTCCGGCACCGTCAGGGCGTCTCAGCGATTGTCCTTGAGGTCGAAGACCCCGACGAGCCGGACATCGGTCCAGCCGCGGCCGTCGCACGCCGAAGGCGCATCCGCTTCTACGAGAACAGAGGCGCCCGCATGCTGCCCGTCACGGACTTCCGGGTTCCGCTCCTCCAGGGAGACGGAGAACAGCCGATGCTCCTGATGTGGGCACCGGCCGCCCAGCCGGATCCGCCGACCGGCGCCGAGCTGACCGACCTCGTCCGAGCGCTGTACGAAGAAGGCTACGACCTCCCTCCCGACCACCCACTTGTCATCGCGACATCTGGAAAGTGACCTCGGATGGACATGTCGAACATTGTCGCGGTCGTCGCGCTGATGCTTTCCCTCGGCGCGACGGCACTGTCCGTGTCGGACGCCAGAAGAAATCGGACGGTCACGACCTACAACAGTACGACCGATCTAGCCCTCCAAATAGACAGAGTCTTTATCGAGTACCCCCAGTGGCGACCCCACTTCTATGACGACAAGCCGATCCCCGCGGATTCCACACACCAGGACCGCAGCCAGGTACTGGCGATAACCGAGTTCTGTCTCGACATTCTGGAATGCATTTGGGATCGGAAACTCGAGTACTCCAAGAAGGATCTCAGCTCCTGGCGCGCATGGATTCTGGACCTCTTCAACTCGTCACCGGCCATGAGGGACTACTTCTCCGAAAACAGCACCTGGTATCCCACTCTCACGGGTCTGCACAAGGAGGAACGGTCGGCCTGGTGGCTCGACGATCCTTCTCCGACACCCGCGCCGCCTCAGCCGCGAGCCGGCTGATCACTCCGCGAACTCGGCGGCCGCTCGGCCGTCTCGCGCTCCCCGACGGACAGCCCGCCGAACGCAAAGGTCCCGCTGCCGTACCCGGCTGCCAGCGGCCATAGCCGCGACCGTCGCCCCGAGTTCCCGGCAGGCCTCGCCCGCGGCGGCGTCCACCTCGCCGACGATCGACAGTGGCTCGCGGGCGCTTCCACCTCAGCCCGGTGGCGATGGTCTCGACCCCGTGGGATCGGGCGTGGCCACTTTCACCGGCGCAGCCCCGCGACGAGGAGTTGGACGAGACGCCGGGTGTCGTAGCGCTGGTTGGCGCCGGCGCCGGCGCAGATGCCCCCGATGCCGTACATCAGCTCGAACGCGTCGACGTCGGAGCGAATCTCGTCGGCGGCGGCTTCGAGCAGTCGGGTGCACACGGGCACGAGCCGCTCCAGGAAGTAGGAGTGCAGGGGGTCGTAGCAGTGGTCGTCGGACTGCAGGACGGCGGCGAGGCCGAGCTTGGTGACCACGAAGTCGACGAACAGGTCGATCCACCGGGTGAGCGCGGCGTAGGGGGTCGGGCTGGACTCCAGCAGGGCGGGTCCGGCTTCGGCGAGCGCCTCGACCTGGTGGCGGTAGACGGCGATGATCAGATCGGCGCGGGTGGGGAAGTGGCGGTAGATCGTGGCCGTCCCGGTGCCGGCCCGGGCCGCGATGTCGCGCAGCGGTGCCTCGACGCCGGAGGTGACGAAGACCGCGGCGGCGGCGTCGAGCAGGTTCTTCTCGTTGCGTCGCGCGTCCGCCCGCTTGGGCTGCGCCGCCCTGTCGACGTTGCTCCCGGTCACGACCACATCCTTCTTCACCAGCCGGATTGAAAAACGGGACAGCGTCCCATATCGTCAATCGGGACGGCGTCCCACTTCTGATGGTGTCAGACCGGAACCCGTCGGCCAAGTCGGCGCGAGCGCGGATCCGGCGATCGAAGCACCTGGAAGGCGACTGTCATGAACGCATCGGATCTCAGGAACGCATCGGACACGGCGACGGCGACCATCGAGGTCGTGGACACGGGCGCGGGAGTCCCGGTGATCTCGGTCAAGCCGATCGCGCTGCCGGCCCCGGGCCGCGGCCGCGACCAGCTGGTCCGGGTCTCGGCGCCCGCGACCGGGCGGAATCTGCCGATCATCGTCTTCTCGCACGGCTTCGGGTCCTCGCTGGAGGGCTACGGCCCGCTGGTCGACTTCTGGGCCGCGCACGGCTTCGTGGTGATCCAGGCCACCCACCTGGACTCGCGGACGGCGGGCCCGGACCCCGCCGACCCGCGCGGGCCCGACACCTGGAGATACCGGGTGGAGGACAACAAGCGCATCCTGGACCACCTCGACGGGCTGGAAGCAGCCGTCCCGGGCCTCTCCGGGCGCACCGACCGCGGCCGGATCGCCGCTGTCGGGCACTCCTTCGGCGGCCAGACCGCGGGCATCCTGCTGGGCCTGCGCGTGACCGACCCGCGGACCGGCATCGCCCAGGACCTGTCCGACCCGCGGATCAAGGCCGGGGTTCTGCTGGCCACGGCCGGACAGGGCGGGGCGGGCCTGACGCCGTTCGCGGTGGAGAACCTGCCGTGGCTGCGCGAGCAGAGCTTCGCCCAGATGACCACGCCGGCCCTGGTGGTCATGGGCGACCAGGACGACCTGCCGCTGACCGTGCGCGGCGCGGCCTGGACCGCGGACCCCTACCACCTCAGCCCCGGGCCCAAGAGCCTGCTCGTCCTGAACGGCGCCCAGCACTTCCTGGGCGGGATCTCCGGCTACCAGGTCACCGAGACCACTGACGAGAACCCCGCCCGCGTCGCCCTGCTCCAGCAGGTCACCTGGGCCTACCTGCGCCACGCCCTGGGCGTCGAGGACGCCAGCTGGCGGACGGCCCACAGGGCGCTGGCCGACAGCGACCACCCACTGGGCCGACTCGAGTCCAAGTAGCCCACGGCCACACCCGAACTGGTCGGACCGGGCCCGCCCGCGGCGACCACCTCGACCATGGCGCGGTGGCCGACGCGGCGGGCGGTCCTCGCTACCAGGCGAAGTGCTCGGGGGCCGTCCGGTAGCCCGGGAAGATCTCGTCCAGCCGGGCGAGCGCCTTCTCGTCCAGGTGGACGTCGAGCGCCCGGACGGCGTCGTCGAGGTGCTGCTGGATGCGCGGGCCGACGATCGGCGCGGTGACGGCCGGCTGGTGCAGCAGCCAGGCGAGCGCGACGTCACCGGGTTCGTGGCCGAGCTCGGCGGCGAAGTCCTCGTAGGCCTCGATCTGGGGGCGGCTGGCCTCCAGCGTCTGCGCGGCACGGCCTTCGAGGCGACGCAGGCTCTCGCGCTCCTTGCGCAGCACACCACCGAGCAGCCCGCTCTGCAGCGGCGACCACGGGAGGAGGCCCACGCCGTAGTGCTGCGCGGCGGGCAACACCTCCAGCTCGACCTCCCGGGTGAGGAGGTTGTAGATCGGCTGCTCGCTGACCAGGCCGAACGTCCCGCGCTGGGCTGCGGCGGCCTGCGCCTGGGCGATGTGCCAGCCGGCGAAATTGCTGCTGCCGACGTAGAGGATCTTGCCGGCCGTGACGGCGACGTCGACAGCCTGCCAGATCTCATCCCACGGGGTGGCGCGGTCGACGTGGTGGAACTGGTAGAGATCGATGTAGTCGGTCTGCAGGCGGGTCAGGCTCGCGTCCAGGGCACGGCGGATGTTGAGCGCCGACAGCCTGCCCTCGTTGGGCCACTCCCCCATGGGGCTGTAGACCTTGGTCGCCAGCACAGTGCGCTCCCGGCGCCCACCGCCCCGCGCGAACCAACGGCCGATGATCGACTCGGTGTAGCCCCTGCCCTCACCGAGGCCCGACACGCCGGCCGAACGCAGACCGTAGGCGTTGGCCGTGTCGAAGAAGTTGATGCCGTGCCCATGCGCCGACTCCATGATCTTGTGGGAGTCGTCCTCGCTGGTCAGGGGGCCGAAGTTCATCGTGCCGAGGCACAGACGCGAGACGGACAGACCGGAACGACCGAGCTGTGTGAACTGCATCTTGGGCGGAGTCCTCTCCGATGAGGGATCAGCCGGCGCCACGTCAGGCGGGCGCCGTACAGGCCCAGTCTCCAACGTCGAGCGCGCTGCGGGTCAAGCCCGCGACGGCGGTCAGCTCGTGGTGAACCCGGCACGGACCGGCCCCGCAACCGCGGTTCCGCCCCGCGTCGCCCCTGGCAGACCGGGCCCGCCCCTTCGCCGGACAGTCGCCGGACAGCCGCGGGACAGCCGCGGGACAGCCGCGGGACAGCCGCGGGACGAGGAACGAAACGCGCCCGGAGTCACGAGCCACCTCAGGCGACAACCTGGACTTCCTGACACCGCCGGACCCTACGGACCTGCTCGCGATGCTCGCCTACGTCTTCCTCACCGCCCCCAGCCACCACCACCGCGCAGGGCAGGGCAGACCCGCGCGGGCCGGCCGAAACACTGATCGCTGCCGGCCGGACCACACGGAGGGAGTGGAGGGGTCAGCCCTTACGGATCACGCCGGTGCCGGTCCAGACGGTCACCACACCCGTCGTTCGAAAAGTCGCGCGCGTCGCACGGTCACATTACGTGTCGCAGAGAGCTCGCCGCCGCCGGACCGGCCGTACACGACTGCCAGCGGCCATCACCGCGATCGCACCGGGCACCGGGCACCGGGCACTTCGTCGTTCCCGGACGAACCGGCAGCCATCCGATCACCGTAGCCGGCCCCGGGGCCACGCTGCCCGTACCCCGCCGAAAGCCAGAGGCGACGAGCTACTGGCGCCAACCGTAGCGCTGATGCAGCCGGTCCGTGACCCGCTCGAACGGCTCGCGCGGCAGGGCCGTCGCCTCTCGACGCATCCCGCCCTCGTGCACCCGGATCACCCGGTCCAGATTGGCCCAGGACGGTCGGTGCTCGCGGTCCCACCCGCCCGCGCCGACGGGCACAAAGTCACCCTCGCCGTCGTGGTCCTTGCTGGTCAGCTGCACAGCCAGGTAGGTGCCCGCGGATTCGGCGGCCACCACGAGGACCGGCCGGTCCTTGCCCCGTCCGTCATTCTCCTCGAACGGCACCCACGTCCAGACGATCTCGCCGGGATCCGGGGCCCCGTCCGATTGCGGAGAGTAGCTCATCCGCACCGGCCCGACGCGACGCGGATCGACCTCCGTGGTGGCGCTCGGCCCGGCTTCGCCCGGCGAGGCCTCCGCGTTCGCGCGGGACGGCCGCGCCCGCTCCCGGGCCGGGCGGCCGCGCGCGGCCGCCGCCGAGGACGAAGAGGTGGAACGGGCCGTCGGTGTTGACGTCGACCGCCGCCGGCCCTCCCGTCCCACCTCCCGCGCGGGTGCCTCGCCCCGACGGCGGCCGCTCGTCACCAGGTCGGACACGACCTTGATCAGATCCCCCAGCAGTCCCATGCCGCCACGGTAATCGGACCGGCCACAGCTCCTTAAGGAACGTCCCTCCCGACCTGGCAGTTCTCCCGCCGGCCCCGAGTACCGCCGCCGTTGTCCGCCGGCGGTCCCCAAGTCCCGCGTCGCGCAGATGTGCGTCGCGCAACGGAGATCAGCGCCGGGTCCGACGGTTCCCGATCGTGACCATCTGAGCCGGGCAGGCTCCAACAGGCGGGCTGGCAGGCACGGTGTCAGTATTCGGTCGGGGGACGTCAGCCCGGCTCTCCCGACGGCGTGACGGGCAGCGACCAGCCCACGCATCAGGGGCAGCCACCCGATGAACGGGCGTCCGACCAATATCGGCCGGGACGACGGCCGGCCAAGCCCGCGGGGACAGGACAACCGATGACGAGACGGCGGTGACCGGGCGAACGGCGCCCGCCGCACAGCCCGCCCTGGCGCGCGTCCTGAGTGGGCGGATGCTGTTGTTCCTCGTGCTCGGTGACGTCCTCGGATCGGGGATCTACGCGCTCACCGGGCAGATCGCCGCCGACGTCGGCGGGATGATCTGGGCACCGTTCCTGATCGCCTTCGCGCTGGCGTTCCTCACCGGGACGGCCTACGCCGAGCTTGTCGGCAAGTTCCCCCAGGCGGCCGGAGCGGCGCTCTACGCCAACGAGGCGTTCCGCCGCCCGTTTCTCACCTTCATGGTCGGCTTCACCGTGCTGGCCGCCGGGATCACCTCCACCGCCACCGCCGCGCGGGCCATCGGGGGCAAATACCTCGCGGAGTTCGTGGCGGCCCCGACGGTCCTCGTCGCGGTCGTGTTCATCCTGCTGACCGCGGCCCTCAACGCCCGCGGGATCGCGGAGTCGGCCCGGGTGAACCTTGTCCTCACCGTGATCGAGCTGGCCGGGCTGTTGCTGATCGTCGGGATCGGCGTGCACGCGCTGGCTACCGGAGCGGGCGAACCGGGACGGGCCTTCGAGCTGCGTACCGAGGGGCCTGCGCCGCTCGCCCTGCTCGCCGGCACGACGCTCGCGTTGTACGCGATGCTCGGCTTCGAGAACTCGGTGAACCTCGTCGAGGAGGCCCGCCGGCCGCGCCGGGACCTGCCCCGGGCGCTGTTCGGCGGCATGTCCATCGCCGGCACGGTCTACCTGTTCGTCGCGTTCACCTGCGCGATGCTGGTGGATCCCGACATCCTCGCCGGCTCCGGTGCCCCGCTGCTGGAGGTGGTGAAGGCCTCCGACGTGCCGGTGCCGTCGAAGCTCTTCGCCGCGGTCGCGCTGGTCGCGGTCGCCAACACCGCCCTGATGAACATGGTGATGGCCTCCCGTCTCGTCTACGGCATGGCTGCCCAGGGCACGATCCCGAGCGTCTTCGCGCGGGTGCTGCCCGGCCGACGCACCCCGCCGATAGCGATCGGCTTCGTGACGGCCCTGGCGGTGACGCTGGCCAGCACCGGCCAGCTGGCCGGCCTTGCCGACACCACCGTCCTGCTCCTGCTGCTGGTCTTCTTCGTCGTCAACCTCAGCGCGCTGGTGCTGCGACGCGAGCCCGCCCCACCGGGCGCCTACCGTGCCCCCATCTGGGCCCCGGCACTCGGCGCGCTGTCCTGCGCGACGCTGGCCTCCCCGCTGGTCCACCGCGAGGGCACCGTCTACCTGCGCGCCCTCGGCCTGCTCGCGCTCGCCGCCGTCCTCTTCCGCGTCCAGAAAGCCGTCAGCGACCGGTTCCGCGCGTGTGAGGTATCCGGCGCTGCCTGACCACCCCGTCGCAGTCGTGCGGATCTCACCACGTTCCGTCATGTCCGGGGGCCAGTCGGCACGGGCGCCACACGGCCCGCCTGCGCCAGCCCACCGCTGCTGCCCCGCTGCCCCGGTCCCGTGCCCGTGGGTGCCCGTGCACTGCCCTCCACCCGGCTCACGGTTCCGGCTCGCCCGCGTGGCAAGCCACCCTCGCGGGACGGGAGCAGGCACGGCAGGTATCGGTGAAGACGTCGACGAACGGGCGGTTGTCGACCGTGCGCCAGACAACCGCCAGTTCGCTGGGCGGCAGTCCGCTGACCGGCCGGCAGACGACGTCGTCGCGGTGGTAGATCTCGGCGTTGCCGGCGGAGAGCAGGGTGATCCCCAGTCCAGAGGCGACCGCTTCGAAGGACTCCTCGGCGGTCTCGGCCTCCGCGACGATGACGGCCGGTGACTGCCGGGCCGCCGCCCCGAGCCAGAAGTCCCGCTGGGCGCCGGCCGTCCTCGGCAACGCGATGAAGGGCTCGTCGACCAGATCGGCGAAGGGCACCGTAAGCAGGCCGGCGAGGCGGTGACGTGGCGCAAGTGCGACCCAGACGTCCTCGCGTGCCACGACCCGCCAGGAAAGCGCGCCGGTGTCGGGCACCGGCAGCCAGGCGATCGCCACGTCCACCTCGCCATGGGCCAGGCCAACCGTGGGATCGGCCCAGGAGACCTGGCGGAACACCAGCTTCCAGCCGGGCAGCCGCTGTCGCATCCGCGCGGTGACGGCTGGGATGAGCCCGCGACCGATCCGCGTCTGAAAACCGACCCGCACCGTTGTCCCGGACCGGGCCGACGCCTCCGACACCGCGAGCAGCGCCGCTTCCCAGTCCTCGGTGAGCCGCCGGGCATACGGCAGCAGGGCCTCTCCGGCCGGCGTCAACCGGACCGCCCGCCGCTCCCGATAGAAAAGGACGGTCCGTAACGACTGTTCCAGCTGGCGGATCTGCTTGCTCAACGCCGGCTGCGAGATGAACAGCCGCTGGGTCGCCGCCCGGGTGAAGCTCTGTTCCTCGGCGACCGCCACGAAGTAACGGAGATCCCGCACATGCACGTCCATAGCCATTGGTTATAGCAACGGGTCTTGGACCAGCACGGCGGAACCAGGCACGGTGATCTGGCGGGGCTCCCGACTGCCCCGGCACCCAGTCCCAGGAAGGCCGCCATGCAGGCACTCGTCTACGACCCGGACCAGCCCGCTGGCCTGCGGCTGGCGGAGGTGGTCGAACCGGCTCCCAGGCCCGACCAGGCGCTGGTCGAGGTTCGCGCGATCTCGTTGAACTTCGGCGAGCTGGCCTACCGGACAGGGCACGCCCGGCCTGGGGAGGTCCACGGGTGGGACGCCGCCGGGGTGGTCGCCGCCGCCGCCGAGGACGGATCCGGCCCGCCGCCCGGCACGCCAGTCGTGACCTTCGGCTGGAACGGCGCCTGGGCGCGCCGCCGCGCCGTCTCCACGGCGGACATGGCGGAGCTGCCGGTCGCGCTCGATCCAGGCGCGGCGGCGGCGCTGCCCGTCGCCGGAGTTACCGCGCTGCGCGCGGTCCGTCGGCTGGGTTCGGTCCTCGGCCGCCGCGTCCTGATCACCGGAGCTTCCGGTGGGGTGGGACGGTTCGCCGTACAGCTGGCTGCCCGCGCTGGCGCCGATGTCGTCGCATCGGTCGGGAGCCCGGCGCGCGGCGAGGGGCTCGACCGGTTGGGTGCCACCGCCATCGTCATCGGTCCGAGGAACGTGACCGGATCGGTCCACGGGGTTCTCGACAACGTGGGCGGACAGCAGCTCGCCGACGCGTTCGCGCTGCTCGAGCCGGGCGGGGTCGCGCTGTCCATCGGTAAGGCGTCCGGCCGGGCGACCACCATCGACTTCGAGGCGGAACGGCATCGGCCCGGCGACCGGCGGATCGAGCCGTTCGTCATCGGCTCCGGGCTGGCCGAGGACCTCGGCTACCTCGTCCGGTTGCTCGACCGGGGCGAGCTGGACTCGCAGATCGGCTGGCGGGGCCCCTGGGAGCGGGCGCCCGAAGCCGCCGAGGCGCTGCTGTCCCGCCGCGTCGCGGGCAAGGCCGTCCTCGACGTGCCGGCCTGACGAGGCGACGCCATCGGCCACGGTGGGCATCCGCTCGTCGGTTGTCGCACCAGATCTTCAGCGGCCGTCGCGACCCGAACTGCCGCTGACGGCTCGACGGGCTGGCCAGGGCCTCCGGCCGGCGGAACGGCCGGCGAGGCGACGTCCGAGCAAGTTTTCCATCCGAGCAGAGATCCTGAAGGAGCGCGAGCGTGGAACTCGGTGTCAGTGGTCTGAACGCGAAGGCGACGGCCGGCCCGGAGGCGACCGTCCGCCTGGCCCGGCTGGCCGAGGAGCTGGGGTACAGCTCCTGGTGGGCCAATGAGCACGTCGTCCTGCCCAGCCCTCGGGTGCCGGCATCGCCGATGGAGGCGACGGACCCGATCCTCGACCCGCTGATTCACCTGACCTGTGTGGCCGCGGCCACCCGGCGGCTCGAACTGGGCACCGGGATCGTCATCCTTCCCCAGCGCAACCCGCTGGTTCTGGCCAAGCAGGTGGCAAGCCTGGACGTGCTGAGCGGAGGGCGGGTCCTGCTCGGCGTCGGCGCCGGCTACCTGGAGCCGGAGATGTCCGCCATCGGGGTACCGATGGCCGGGCGCGGCCGGCGCATGGACGAGTACCTGGACGCGATGACCTCTCTCTGGCTCGATCCCCTGCCCTCCTACCGGGGGCAGTACGTCTCGTTCGCGGACGTCGACGCGCACCCGCGCCCCGTCCGCCCAGGCGGCCCGCGAGTCGTGATCGGCGGCCACAGTCCGGCCGCCTACCGACGCGCGGTCGCCCGCGGGCACGGATGGTTCGGCAACGGCACCGCCGCCGACCTCGCCACCCACCTGTCCGGACTGGCCGCGGCCGCGGCCGAGGTCGAGCGACCGGCCCGGCTCGGCCGCCTGGAAATCATCTACATGCAGCTCGATCCGATCGAGGTCACCGCCGCCGCGGCCCGTCGGTACGCCGAACTCGGGGTGGACCGTCTCCTCGTGTATCCGCTGCCGATCGAGTCGGAGCGTGACGTCGCCGCCTTTCTGGAACGGCACGCCTCCCTTCGGGCGTAGGCCGGCACGACAGCGGTCGTCGACTTCCTCGCCGGCCTGGCACCCGGCCCCTCCGTGACCAGAACGGGCGGCCGAGCTCGCTTCCCTTTCGAATCAATGGCGATCGTCTCTTCGCCGCGAACGGGGCTGGTCGCGACACCGAGTCGGGTTCACGCCGTGCCCTCGAACAGCTCGGCGAGTCTCACCCGGCCGCTGCCGGCCAGCCAGGTCCCGAAACTCGTCAGCCCCGGATACCGGGCGCGGGTGGCGGCGATGTCGACGCCATACCCGCCCCGATCGTTCAGGAAGCTCGCGACGTCCGCGACCTCCTCGCTCTGACCACGGACAACCTCGACCGGCACATGCAGGTAGCGGATATCGCGTCCGGTGGCGAGGCTGAGCGCCTCCGCCGTCTGCCCCGGGCGGAGCGCGTCGCCGGCGATCGAGACGGCCGTCCCCGAATAGCGCGCCGGATCAGCGAAGGCGAGGGCGACGAAGGCACCGATGTCCTCAAGGGCGATCAGCTGTTCGGGGACGTCCGGCGCGAACGGCGTGGCCAGGGTTCCGGTCTGCACGCCAAAGGCCGGGTCCGCGTAGTTCTCCATGAACGAGACCGGGCGCAGGATCGTCGCAGGGATACCGACACGGCGAATATGCTCCTCGATCGCCCACTTGCTCGCGAAGGCACGGCCACCGCCGCCACGCTCCACACCGGCGACCGAGGCGTAGACCAGGTGCCGGACCCGGGCGGCCGCCGCCGCGTCGGCCACGTGCCTGCCCCGCCTGACCTCATCGTCGAAGGGCACCGGCGGTGCGCCCAAGGCGCCCTGCTGCACGCTGAACACCCCATGGACGCCCTCGACGGCGGCATCCAGCGACCCGCGGTCGTCCAGGTCGCCCTCGACCACCTGCGCGCCGGCCGCGGCGAGCCGCCGCGCGGCCCCGGACGCCGGATCGCGGGTCAGGGCCCGCACCCGCCAGCCATCGGCGAGCAGGCGCGCGGCGGCGGCTCCGCCCTGTTTGCCGGTGGCGCCGGTCACCAGGATGACCTTTGTGGCCTTGTCACCCAGGACGCCCTCGGTCCGGGTCTCGTCTGGCGCCCGGTTCCGTCTCGTCGTCTCGTCGTCTTCGCGCATACCGCGAGACTTCCGCATCGGATCCGGGCCGTCCGCTGGCCCGAAGGCCAGCATCCGCAGGTTTTGCGCCAACCTCTCAGGCATGATCGACGGCATGGCCTTCCGCCGCGTCGTCGCCTATGCCCCGCCGGGCGCCACCGCTCTCGGCCTCGGGATCGTCAACGCGACCTTCGGTCCTCGGCCCGGCATTCCTGGCTTCGACCTCGCCATCTGCGCGCGCCACCCCGGTCCCCTCCAGACCGATCTCGGCCTACCGCTGACAGTGGAGAACGACCTCGGACTGCTGACGACGGCCGATCTGATCATCATTCTGCCGGCCGTCGACTACCACGTCGAACCCTCGCACCCCGTTCTCCCCATGCTGCGCGCGGCCCGCGACCGAGGTGCGACCATCGCCGCCCACTGCGTCGGCACCTTCACCCTGGCGGCCGCCGGCCTGCTCGACGGCCTCACCGTGACGACCCACTGGCAGTTCGCCGACGAGCTCGCCGGCCGCCATCCCGAGGTGAAGGTCGCGCCGGAGGCCCTCTACATCGACGAAGGCGCGATCATCACCGGAGCGGGAGCCGCGGCCGGCATGGACATGTGCCTCCATCTGATCCGCCGCGAACACGGCGCCGGACTGGCGAACACGATCGCGCGCGGGCTGGTGATACCACCCCACCGCGACGGTGGTCAGGCCCAGTACGTCAGTACCCCGGTGCCTTCGGACAGCGAGGACCAACGCCTGGCCGCGGCCATCGCCTGGGCCCGGGAACATCTGGACCATCGGATAACCCTCGACACGCTGGCCTCTCAGGCCCTGATGAGCCGCCGCTCCTTCATCCGCCACTTCAGGTCAGCCACCGGGACATCCCCGCACGCCTGGCTGCGGACCCAGCGCCTCTCACTCGCCGAGGAACTACTGGAGACGACCAACCTGTCCGTCGAACAGGTCGCGACGCGGGTCGGCTATCGCAACGCGGCCGTTTTCCGTGAACAGTTCGTCCTTCACCGCGGGGTGTCACCCAGCGACTACCGCCGGACCTTCAGCCATTCCTGACCGCACGTGGTCCGACCAGGACAATCTTCATCGGCACCGCGCCCGCTCAGGCCTCGGGTTGACCCGTGAGCGGGCGCAGCAGACGCAGCGCCTCGGCCGTGGGAACGGGACGGAAGAAGTCGGCATCGACCTGCTCGACGGCCGCGAGCGCCTGAGGAGCGAGCTCGGCACCATGCTCCGTGACCCGCACCAGCTTGGCCCGGGTGTCGGCGGGATCGGTCTCGCGTCGGACCAGACCGTTGCTTTCCAGGGTGCGCAGCACCTGGGACGTCATTTTCACGTCCGTGCCGGCGTACGCGGCGACCGCGAGCTGATTGGGCCGCTCCCCCTGGCCATCCAGCCACCACACCGACGTGAGCAGGACAAACTGGACGTGCGTGAGCTCGAACGGCGCGAGCGCGACCGTGATGGCACGCTGCCAGCGCAGCGTGGCGTGCCAGAGCAGGAAGCCGGGAGACTCGCTGGGATGCAGCGCCACGCTGAGCTGGTCGTCCTTTCCTGTCAGGGCCGCGCCGGAGCCGCCGCCGCCTCCGCGAGGCGGGTGAGCGCGGCGATCGTCTCGGGGAAGTCGCCGGAGATCGCCGGGCCGATCCGGGGACCGAGTTCGTCGGCGGCCGGGCCGTCGATCTCCATCCGGTAGCTGACCCGGCAGTGCTCGGCGTCGATGCGCCCGACGAGGTGGGTCGTGCGCACGACGATGTCATCGAGCTCGGCCTCGTCGACGAACCGCTCCGGCGGCTGCACCTCGGACAGCCGCAGCCGCACCGGGTCGTCGCTGGCGGGGTTCATGACGATGACGGTACCGACCTCGAACGGACCGTCGACGTCGATGGACTTGATGTCGGCGTTCCAGCTGCCCCAACCGGCCACATCCGCCCACAGCCGCCAGACCGCGTCCGGCGACGCCGTCGTGACCACGCCATGCTCACAGCTCCACATCCTGGCACCTCTCTGGAAATTAGACTTCGCGAAGACTATCTGCGCGCATCCTTAATGGCCAGACTCCGACCCCAGACCATCGACGTGGCGGTTGGAACGCCGGAACCCCGGAGCCACACCGTCCACGCCCCCCCAAGGCACCCGCGACCGGGCGAGGCGGTCCCGCTGCCGGCCGGCGCGAGGCCGCACAGGGCATCGGACCAAGCGCCCAGCATGGACGTTTCGGGCACGCTGCACTGGCACGCCGACAATCCCGTGTCGGCGACCCTCGCTCTCGTCGCCCGCGACGCCCTTGATCTCGCCGCGTCCTCCGCCATCGCCCGTGTCCGTGGCTGTGCCAACCCGAGCTGCGGGGCCGTGTTCCTCGACAGCTCGCGTCCGGGTACACGCCGATGGTGCTCGATGGACCGATGTGGCAACCTCGCCAAGAAGAACGCACTACGCGGCAGAGCCACGACCATCTGAAGCCGCCCGCGACACCGAAGGGTGGCGAGGTGCGCCCGCTTCCACGCCCAGACGGATGGGGTTCATCGCCTGACGCTCGTCGCGCGGCTCCCGGCAGAGGGCCCGTGACGCCTCGCCCATCGGCCCGTGCCCAGCACGGGTGGCTCCGCCGGCCCTCTGCCTGAGGTCCTGATCACTCGCGGCCCCGTGCCGACGCGATCGACCCGCTTTGTGAGGCAGGACCTTCCGGGATCGTTCACTGCCGCGTCTCGCGGGCGTAGCGGGCGGGCGTGACACCGAAGGCATCCCGGAACGCGGCGGTGAAGGCGCTCGGGTTGCTGTAGCCACAGGCAAACGCGACGGTGGTGACCGGCTCACCCGCGGCGAGCAGGGTAAGGCCATGGTGCAGCCGGAGCTGGGCCCGCCACTGCGGGAAGGTCATCCCGGTCTGACGGCGGAACAGGCGGCTCAGGGTACGTTCGCTCGCCCCGACGGCGGCGCCGAGCTCGGCCAGGGTCCGCGGATCGGCGGGGTCAGCGGCCAGCGCCGCCGTGAGAGCGACGAGGCGGTCGTCGCGCGGCTGGGGCAGGCGAAGCCGCAGCTCGGTCACCGGCCGCAGCGAGCGCAGCAGGACGGCGGTCAGGTCGCGGCGGTCGGCGGCGGCCAGGCCCGTCGCGGTGAGCGCCCGGATGATCTCACGCAGCAGGGCGGGTACTGCGACCACGGTCGGGTCGGGGGAACCGAACGGGTCGTCCACGTCCGAGAAGGCCAGTGAGTGCATGTGTGTGGGGCCGTGCGCCTGGTGCGCGTGCGCCACACCGGCCGGCAGCCACACAGCCCGCAGCGGCGGCACCACCCACGAACCGACCCGGGTCACCACTCGCAGGACCCCGGTGCCCGGATAGATGAGCTGGTGGTCGGTGTGGTCGTGCCAGTCGATCCGTTCCCGGTCCGTCAACCGCCGCAGCTCGGGGCCGGCCAGGAAACGGCGGTTCATCGACAGAACTCTACGGCCTGGCGGTGGCCCGCCGCCCGAGTCGACGCCCATGCTGGCGGTCCGCCCTCGAAGAACCGACGTCAGGGAGACCGTCATGACCGTGCCGCACCGGATTTCCGCCCCCGACGGCTGCGTTCTCGTCGCGGAGGTGAGCGGGCATGGCTCGGTCGTGGTGCTGCTGCACGCGGGCGGTCCCGACCGACACAGTCTCGATCCGTTCGCCCGGCGGCTGGCCGGCCGTCACACGGTCGTGCAGCCGGACATCCGGGGCTACGGCGGCTCCGTCTGCCGCGACCCGGCTCGCCACACCTGGGACCAGTACGCCGTCGACGTCCTCACGGTGCTCGACGGGCTCGCCGAGGCCGGCGTGGTGGCGGCGAACGTGGGTGTGGTGGTGGCCGGGGTCGGGCTTGGCTCCACGATTGCGCTTCGCCTGGCCATCACCCGGCCCGACCGGGTGGCGGCGGTGGCGGCCCTCGGCGTCGAGGACATCGAGGACGACGAGGCCAAGGCAGCCGAGATCGCGTATTTCGACGCGTTCGCCGACCGCGTCCGCGACGAGGGGCTGGCTGCCGCCTGGGCGCCGGTCGTCGCCAGGCTGCCGCCGGTCGTCGAGGCGATGGTCACCGACGCGATCCGACGCAGCGACCCGGCCAGCATCGCCGCAGCCGCGTCCATCGCGCGGGACCGTAGCTTCCGCCACGTCGACGACCTGGCAGCGGTCCGGGTGCCGGCGCTGGTCTTCGCCGGCACCGACTGGCGCCACCCACGCGCGCTCGCCGAGGCGGCCGCGCGGGTGATGCCTGCGGCCACGATGGCGATGGCCGAGATCGGGCCGACCGTCCGGACCGGAGAGGAACTGGCCGACGCGCTCATGCCGGAGCTGCTGGACTTCCTCGGCGGTCCGGCGGCCGTGCCCGACGCACGGACGACCACCGCGCGACCGGCCGAGGCGACGAGACGCCTGGCATGACCGCCGTCGACGGCCCGCGGGCGGCGGCGCTCCCCGCTCCGGCCCCGGTCACCCCCGGGCTTGGCCCGCCGGCGGCGGCGTCGGCGACACCCTGGCGGCGGATGCGGATGTGGGCCGCAGCCCACGCCGTAGACGATCTTTATCAGGGACTGGTGCCGGCGAGTGTTCCGTACTTCGTCCTCGAGCGGAACTCCGGCTACCTCGCCGTCTCCGGGTTGACACTGGCCGCGGCGCTGGGCAGTGCGCTGCCGCAACCGGCGATCGGCCTGCTCGTCGACCGCCGACGGGTCGGCCCGCTGGCCGCAGTCGGCGTGGTTCTCGCCGGGCTCGCCGGGCTCGTGCCCGGCTACGCTCTGACCTGGTCGCTGGTGCTGCTTTCCGGGATCGGCGTGGCGATGTTCCACCCCGTGGCCGGGCGGGCGGCTCGGATCGACGCGGGTGACAGCACGGCGGCGATGAGCATCTTCGCCGCCGGTGGCAGCGTCGGATTCTTCCTGGCTCCCGTCCTCGCCGCCCCGGCGCTGGCCACCCTGGGCCTGGCCGCCACGGCGCTGTTCGTCCTTCCCGCGGTGCCCGTCGGCTTCGTGCTGCTACGGGCCCACCAACGGCAGGCGGCGGCCGCGAAGGTGGCGGCGGTCACCACGGCCGGCGGCAAGGATCTCTGGAGCCCCTTCCTCCTCCTCACCACGGTCGAGATCGCGCGGTCGGTGCTCTTTGTCGGCGTGAACACGTTCATCGAGCTGTACTGGCTCCGCCATCTGCACGCGGGTCACACCGCGGCCGGCGCCGCGCTGGCCTGCTTCCTGGCCGGCGGGGTCGCCGGCACACTGGCCGGCGGGCGGGTCGCCGACCGCGCCGGTGCCGTGCGCACGGTCCAGGCAGGCACCGCGCTGGCGATCCCGACGCTGGTCGCACTGCGTGCCGCGCCCGGCCCGGGAACCGCGCTACTGGCCGCCATGACCACCGGAGTGGCCATCAACATTCCGTTCTCGGTACTCGTCAAACTGGGTCAGGACTACCTGCCGACCCGACCGGGAACCGCCGCCGGTGTCACCCTGGGGCTCGCTGTCAGCATCGGAGGTCTTGGGGTACCGGGTCTGGGGGCGATCGCCGACACATGGGGAATCGCCGCGGTGTTCTCGGTCCTCTGCCTCGTCCCGGTGCCGGGTCTGCTCCTGGCCACGTTCCTGCCCGAGGTCCGGCCGGCACCACCGCAGGACGCACAGGAACCACCCGCACAGGAACGGAGGCGCCCGGCCTGAGCAGACGTCACCCGTCCATGAGGCTGGCGGCAGCCGTCGCTCCGAGCTCCCAGCAGGCCTCGCGCGCGGCGGCGTCCACCTCGCCGACGATCGACAGCGGCTCGCGCAGGCGCTTCCACTTCAGTCCGGTCGTGATGGTCTCGACGCCACGAATCGCACCGGTCGTGTCGCTGTTGCCGTGGACGTAGAGCGCGTAGGGCCGTCCGACGGTGGCCTCCAGCACCGGGTAGTAGATCGTGTCGCAGAACTTGCGGAAACTCGCGTGCGTCGCGTCGTCGCGCCACGTCTCGCCTGAGGCTCGCCGTCACGAACCGCATATGCCATCGACCTCCGGTCCCGAGCTCAATGCATTTGCCATTGCTGTGGCCGCGCGCCCTTTGTTGGCGCTGCTGTTGTCAGTCGGGCCGCTCAGTCGTGCTTGAAACGGCACCGCTCACAAGCTGCCACATTTCATAGTTCCCACATTCTGCCGTGATCTCGGCCGTCGCCTGAGCCGCGGCGAAGAAGTCGTCGACCACCGGCGAGGTGCGCGATGCCGCCATCGCGAGGCACACCTGGTCGGGCGCCAGATCCGGGATGGGCACGTAGCTGATGTCCGGATGTGAGTAGAACACGGTCGCCGAACGGGCCAGGAACGAGATGCCCCGGCCGGCCGCGACATGCTCGAGCGTCTCGTCCACCCCGCGCACCAGGTACCCGGCGTTAGAGTGCGCGCGCCTGGTGGGCTGCGTGCTCGTGTCGCCGTGCCAGACCAGCGGCTCGCCGGCCAGCTCGGCCTCGGTGACCTGCTCCCTGCCGGCCAGTTGGTGGCCGGCAGGGAGCACCGCCACCCGCGGCTCGGTGTACAGCGGGGTGACGCGCAGGCCGGCCTCGTCGATGGGCAGCCGCACATAGCCGACGTCGATACGGCCGTCGAGCAGCATCGGGGCCTGATCGTCCCATTCGATCCGCTGCACGTCCACGACCACGTCCGGGTGCCGGGCCTCGAACGCCCGCGCTGCCGGGATGACCGGGATCCCGGCCCGGAAGCCGACCATTAGCCGTCGGCTGCCGCGTGCGGCCACGGTCACCCGGCGGCGGACCGCGCGCGCGGAGGCCAGCAGCGGGCCGGCGTCGGTCAGCAACTGCCTGCCGGCGTCGGTCAGCGCCACGCCGTGGCTGTCCCTGATGAACAGCGGAGCGCCGAGATCCTGTTCCAGCGCCCGGATCTGCCGACTGAGCACCGGCTGCGCGATGTGCAGCTCATCGGCTGCGCGGCCGAAGTGCAACGTGTCGGCGACGGCGACGAAGTAGCGCAACTTGCGCAGGTCCAGATCCATGGAGCCTCCCGGTCCGGCGATGCCTTCAGGGTATCGCAACGGCTGAAGAGGTCTTGGACACCCACTCAGGCCAGTGGCACCGTGGAATTGAGCGCCGTTCATTGCGTCATTCAAGGGCGTCGCCGACACCACCGTTAACAACAACGGGGTGGGCGTCCGCGTTCTGTGCAGCTATCCAGCCCTAGAAAGCAGGCACTCCATGAGCAGCATCAGCATTATCGGCCTGGGGGGCATGGCCCGCGCCATAGGCGCCCGCGCGGTCGAGGGCGGCAACGCCGTCGAGGTAGTCGGTCGCGACGCGGCCAAGGCCAAGGACTTCGCCGCCGTGCTCGGCGGCGGCGCCACGGCCGGGACATTCGGCACCGCCCCAGCCGGCGACATCGTCATCCTCGCCGTGCCGAACGCCAGCGCCGTGCCGGTCGTCGCCCAGTACGGGAACGCGCTCGTCGGCAAGGTCATCATCGACATCATCAACCCCATGAATGCCGACGCCACCGGGCTGGTCACCCCTGACGGCACTTCCGCCGCGCAGGAAATCGCCAAGGCCGCCCCGGCAAGCGCGCCCGTCGTGAAGGCGTTCAACACCGTCTTCGGCCACGTCCTGGCCCAGGGCCGCCCGCTGGACGTGCTCTTCGCCGGCGACGACGCGCGGGCCAAGGCAAGCGTATCGGCGTTCATCGAGAGCCTCGGGTTGCGCCCCCTGGATGCCGGAGGCCTGGAGATGGCGCACTGGCTGGAAGGGGCGGGCCTGCTGATGATCAGCCTGGCCCGCCACGGCGTGGGGGACTTCAACTTCTCCCTCGGCGTCAGCAGTCTCAGCTGAGCACACCCGCACCGCCACTTCTCGCACCACATCACTGACAAGGAGCAGAAGCTTGCGCGTCTTCGTCACTGGCGGGACCGGCCATTCCGGTTCGTACATCGTCCTCGAGCTCATCGCCGCCGGGCACGAGGTCACCGGCCTGGCCCGGTCGGACACGGCCGCGGCGGCGCTGTCCGCGCATGGCGCGAAGGTGCGTCACGGCAGCCTCGAGGATCTCGACGGGCTCAAGGAGGCGGCCGCGGACTCCGACGGCGTCATTCACGTCGCGCACAGGCAGGACCTGCTTCCATCCGGCGGGATCGACGCCGTGGCCGCCGCGGAGGTCCCGATCATGTTCGCGTACGGCGAGGCACTGGCGGGAACCGGAAAACCGCTGGTCGCGGCGGGGAGCATAGGCTCGCCGGGGAGCCTGGGCCGGCCGGCCACCGAGGAGGACCCGGCTCTTCCCGGCGGCGATGAGTACAAGGGCACCCTGCACGCCCGTAACGTCGTGGAAACCGCCGTAGTCGGCCTCGCTGAGCGGGGAGTGCGGTCTTCGGTCGTGCGGATTGCCAACATCGCGCACAGCACGACCGATCGTGCCGGCTTCCTCGTGCAGCTGATCGCGCTCGCGAAGGAGAAGGGTTTCGTCGGCTACCCCGGAGACGGCGCGAACCTGTGGAACGCCGTGCACGTCCGCGATGTCGCCTCCTTGTTCCGCCTGGCGCTGGAGAAGGGGCCTGCTGGCAAATACTGGCACGCGGTTGAGGACGGGGGCATCCCGTTCCGCGAGATCGCCGAGGCCATTGGCAGCCGTCTGGGCCTGCCCGTCGTGAGCGTTCCCGTGGACGTACTGATGGTGCCGGGATACTTTGGGTTCCTCGCGAACATAGTCACGCAGAGCTACCCGGCGTCCAGCCTCATCACCCGCCGGACCCTCGGCTGGGAGCCCGCTCAGCCCAGCCTGCTCGCCGATTTGGACAACGGCCATTACTTCTCCGCCAGCTGATGGCAGGGACCCGAATCGCAACGAGTCCGGCGAATGACAAGGGTTCGGCTCTTCTGGGGGACGCTGAGAATATGACGACTGTGGGATTCATCGGAAGCGGCGCCATCGGCAGCACCATCGCGCGGCTCGCCGTCGAGGCCGGACACCAGGTCGTGCTCAGCAACTCGCGCGGTCCCGAAACGCTCGCGGACACGGCCGCGGAACTGGGGTCACGGGCGTCCGCGGCGACGAGCGGGGAGGCCGCGGCGGCCGGTGACATCGTCGTGGTCACGGTGCCGGTCAAGGCCTTCCCCTACTTTCCCGCCGCGCCACTGGCAGGGAAGACGGTCATCGACACGTGCAATTACGGCTCCGAGCGTGACGGGCACATCCCCGAGCTCGACAGCAAGTCGCTCACCTCGAGCGAGCTGCTGCTGCGGTACATCCCGGACGCCATGCTCGTGAAAGCGTTCAACAACATCTTCTTCAAGCACCTGCTGTCACTCGCCCGCCCGGCGGGGGCGGCCGACCGCTCCTACCTGCCGATCGCCGGGGACTCCGCGTCGGCGAAGGCGGCGGTGACCGAATTCATCGAATCCATCGGGTACAGCGTGCTGGACGCGGGGCCGCTGGCCGATAGCTGGCGGCAGGCCACGGGCACGCCGGTGTGGGGGACCCCGTACGGGCCGTTCTCGAACGAGAAGGGCCAGCCGGTCGGAGAGGACGCCATCCGCGCGGCACTGTCCGCCGCAACGCGGTAACCGCAGGTTGGCGCGGGCAGCGGTATGGTCCAGCCGTGTTATGGCCCCGTCCGGTAGGCGTCGGGCGGGGCCATAACGCAGAACTCGTTGCCGTCCGGATCCGCCAGGATGTGCCAGGTCCTGCCGTTCTTGCGGCCCGGACGCCCGTGAGCAGGGCCGCTCCCAGGTCGGTGACCGGCGGACCTCGGCGGTTAGGTCCCGGGCACGCAGGTCCAGGTGAAGACGGCTCTCCGCAACCTTTCATGTCGGCGGTGCGCTGCAGGAGAACTCGATGCCCTGCTCGTCATGCGGGCGCAGGCTCCGGTTCGTGCCGCCGCTCGCCTTCCCGCGACCTTGCCTTCCGCGACCCGGCCTTTCGCGACCCGGCCTTTCATGGCCTCGCCCTCAGCGACAGAGCCGAGCGCGGCGGTCCAGAACCGGGCGGGACGGTCCAGGTCACGGCAGTCGATCATCACGACAAGGTCGCCGCGCGCGTATCGATGCCGTGTCCGCGGCGACCTCAAGCGAGGGATAGTAGATCTGGCCCCAAAACATGAGAAAAGTTGCGTGCGCCGTGCGGTCGCGCTGAGCGCCATACCGGCGAGCCCGCGTCAATTGGGTATCAGGCTGGCCGCAACTGTGGCGCCGAGCTCCCAACAGGCCTCGCGTACAGCGGCATCTACCTCGCCGATGGTGGACAGCGGCTCCCGCAGGCGCTTCCATCTCAGCCCGGTCGCGATGGTCTCGACCCCGCGGATCGCTCCGGTCGTGTCGCTGTTGCCATGGACGTAGAGGGCATACGGACGGCCGATGGTCGCGTCGAGGCACGGGTAGTAGATCTGGTCGAAGAAGTGCTTGAGCGCGCCGGACATGTAGCCGATGTTGGCCGGGGTGCCGAGCAGGTAGCCGTCCGCGGCGAGCACGTCGACCGCTGTGGCGGCCAGCGCCGGGCGGACGACGACGTCGACGCCCTCGATCGCGTCGTCCCGGGCACCGACGAGCACCGCCTCCAGCATCGCCTGCATCGTCGGTGACGGCGTGTGGTGGACGATCAGGAGCGTCGGCATCGCGGTCATGCTATTGCCCCGGCCTCACCGTGCCGACCGGTCGGCACGGTGATCGGCCGGCACGGTGACGGGCGTCGTGACGATCCGTCGCGCAGGGCTCCGTGCGGTCAGCCGTGTGCCGCCGCGGCAACAGCGGCAGCGGCGACCGCGCGCACGTCGGCGAAGGCGGCGGGGTCCAGGACGCGCTCGCCGATCTGGAGGAGTCCCTGCAGGACGGGCGGGGGCGCGGTGGCGGCCAGCCGGGCGACCAGGGCGTGCCGGGTGGGCCGCTCCAGGGCGGGGAGCATGTACCGCAGCGTCGTGGCCATCACCTCCGGGGTCGTGTCGGCCATGAAGCGGGCGCGGGTCACGGCGATCTCCTCGCCGCCGCACAGTTCCCAGACCCGCGCCATGACCTGGGGGAACGCTGACGCTCTGCCGCACGGGCTCGGGCCGGCCGTCCAGCGACCGGGACGAGGCGTCCATGCGCGCCGCCCTGACCGCCGTCGCCGACCTGTTCCGCCTCACCATGCTCCGCGCCGCGCTCGCCTCGCCGGGAAGCGTCGGACGGCCGCCGGGCCTGCTGATCGTCACCGCCCGCGGCGAGATCGAGTCGGTCACCGACGACGGCCGCGCCTGGCTCGCCAGTGATCGCCGACGCCTACGGCCTCACGCCGCGCGAACGCGAGGTCGTCGGGCTCGCCGCCCAGGGCGGATCCACCCGGCAGACGGCCACCGCGCTGGGCATCTCCCCCTTCACCGCGCAGGACCACCTCAAGGCGGTGTTCGCCAAGACCGGCGTGCGCACCCGCGCCGAACTGGTCGCCGCCCTCTACGTCCAGCAGTACGAGCCCCGCCGCGCCAACGTCAGCCAGCCCAGCCCCTACGGCTGGTATCCCGACGACCAGATCCCCGCCTGAGCCAGGCCGACCGAGGTGGGCCGGCAGAGTCGGGCGATCACGCGAAAAAGGTACCGAGCAGCGTCCTTGCGGCAGATCCCCTGAGCCGGACTCCCACCCGCGAGGCGGGCCTTACCGGCCCTGGACGGCAGTCGACGCCGTGCTCGGGACCGGGCCGACTCGGCCCCTGGAGATCATCTATCTGCGGCTCGATCCGGTCGAGGTCGATGCGGGATCAGCTCACCGGTATGCCGATCTCGGGGTCGCCCGTCTCCTCGTGCACCCCCTGCCACTCGAGTCGGAGAGTGATGTCGCCGCCTTCCTGGAGCGCAGGCCTCGCTTCCTCGCCGACCTGCTTCAACCGGCCGAATACGGCGACGAGCACACCCCACCACACGGCGGTAGAAAATCGGAACCGCGACCGAGACCCGGCCGCACCAAGAATTGCCGGCCACTGCCCCTGATCTATTTACCACGCCTTGCTGGCACTATCACGCGGTGCTACGCTGAAATTGCCGCGCGCGACGAATCGTCCGCCCATTCATGAAGGCGCACCACGGTCACGCTCTCGGCAATTTCCATCAGGCTTACCCTCAATAAGGAGAAGTGCAGTGGCCACTCTTTCTGTGCGTACCGGCGAGATGCAGGAATGCATTGACGCATGCATCGACTGCCGCTCGGTGTGTCGTAGCACCATGGACTACTGTATGCGCCAGGGCGGGGCGATGATGGACGCCGCCCTGATGCGGATGCTCCTGGACTGCAGCGACATGTGCGGCACGTGCGCCGACATGATCATGCGGGACTCGGGCAGCATGAAGGACATATGCCGCATGTGCGCGGACATGTGCACCCGGTGCGCCGACATGTGCGCGAAGATGCCCGACGACCAGCAGATGGCGGCCTGCGCGGAGGCCTGCCGCAGGGCCGCGGCCGCGTGCCGGACACTGGCGGCGGCCAAGTAGACGGCGCTCCCACAGACACGTTCGAGGCGGTGGCATCCACGGGTGCCACCGCCTTCGCGCCGCACGGACCCGAGCACACGGGATTCACCGACGCCGGGAGCCCGCCCCTCCGAATCCGCTACCGGCCCGCGCCCCCAGGAGGCCTCGGAACCGCACTCCACAATGTCGACGGCAATAGTGAGCATTCCCCCGGCGGCAGTGACCGCGAGATCCCGGCCGTCGAGACACACCAGCTCTGGGGTCCGGGGTCGCCAGTCGGCCGTCAGCGACGCGGCGGCCGTGGCGTCAAGGTCCCGGCAGGGCTCCCGGGCGGCGGCGTCCAGGACGGAACAGTAGATGAAATTGTAGAAATGTCGCCTTGGGAGATCGGCGAGGACCCTGCGGACCTGGCGGCACTCGGCGACACGGCGCGGGCGACGCTGACCGATGCTCGCTTCACCGGAAGCCGCTGGCAACGGGCCGCGGTGCTCGGCCCCCCCCCCCCCCCGAACCTGCCCGAGGGCATGGCCGATGCCAGCCGTCATCGGCCGGGACCCGGCAGAGGTGATGCTGCTGTCCCCGCTGGACAGGGCGCGGGCCCTGGCCTACTTCCCCGACGGAACGCTGCTCGCGGTCGTCTCCGGCAGTGGCATCCCGCTACTCGATCCTCTGGAGCCGGGGACGGATCCGCGCCCGCTACGTCTGCTGACGGACCGTTCCAGGGTGGTCAACGCGCTGGCGTTCAGCCCTGACGGTGCGCTGCTCGCCACCGGCGGCACGGACGGAACCGTCCGGCTCTGGCGCTGCCCCTCCGGCGAGGGGGTCGCCACGCTCGTCACCCTTCCTCCTCGCGGGTGGGCGGTGTTGCCCGGACAGCACCCACAAGCTGGACGGCGATGTCGATCCGACCGTCCGCATGCTGCGGCCGGACGACCCGATCCCGGGGCTCGGGCACCTCTCGCCGGCGCCCTGATCCGGTGGGAGGACCCGCGGGAGAAGGAGTCCGCGCCCGACAGGCAGCCAGGACGCTCGCGGTGGTTCCGCCGCTATGGCCAACAGCGGGGTGCCGGCTGACGCCGCGGCAGCCACCCTTGCGGCGAGGTCTGACACCATGAGTGATCCCGGGAACAGCGCCCCCGGGCGCACGAAGAAAGATCTTCTGCGCGCCCTTGAGCGCTCCAGAGCCATCCGGCACAGGGTTCGCGCTGCTTCTGGTCGAAGAAGTGCTTGAGTGCTCCGCTCATATAGCCGATGTTCGCCGGCGTGCCGAGCACGTAGCCGGCCGCGGCGAGCGCGTCGACCACTGTCGCGGCCAGCGCCGGACGGACGACGACGTCGACACCCTCGATCGCGTCATCCCGGGCGCCGACCAGCACCGCTTCCAACATCGCCCGCATCGTCGGCGACGGGGTGTGGTGGACGATCAGGAGCGTTGACATCGCGGCCATGTTATGGCCTCGGCGAGTGCCTGGTCGTGGTCCGCGCCCTCGGCAGCGTCGCCGGCCGCGCGCTTTCTCGTCATGGAAGCTCAGCTCCACGAGGGTGCCTGCCCGTTCGTCGTCAGCGAGGCGATCGCCAACAGCAACCGGACTGTTACCGTAGAAGCAGCCAAGATGGACGAACGCAGCCGCCGACCTACCTCGTAACCAGTCGCGGCGGCTCGTATCGGCCGAGTACGGGGGACCGGACCGATGCCCGACAAGATCAGAATGAACAGCGCGAGTGAAGGGTCATGGGCCGAGGACCCACAATCGGAGCAAGCGCCACGCTGGGACTTCTTCATCTCTTACACACAGGCCGACCGCCAGTGGGCGGAATGGGTCGCGTGGCAGCTGGAGCGGGTCGGATGGCGGGTGTTGATCCAGGCCTGGGACTTCGTCCCGGGAACCAACTGGTTTCAGGGTATGGAAAAAGGAGTGGCGGAAGCGGACCGCACGATCGCCCTTATTTCCGAAGCCTATCTTGACTCGGAATTTGGAAGACTTGAGTTTCAGTCCGCCATCAAAAAGGATCCATCGGGGTTAGCACGCAAGCTGGTGCCCATAAGGGTCGCCGACTGTCGACGGCCGGGCCTGCTCGGGACGATTGTCTCGTTCGATCTGTTCGGCCTCCCGGAAACACATGCCGCGGCACTGCTGCTGGAACAGGTGGAGGCCATTCAAGCCGGCCGGGCGAAGCCACCCACAACCCCGGCGTTTCCTGGCCCGCGAGACGCTCCCGCGTTCACATCGGCGTCCCCCGAGAATTCCAACCGCGCCGGCCGCCAGTCGCCGCCCCTTGTACCGTACTCCGGTAACAGCTCGGCGGCGCCAGAACCTTGCGCGGTCCTGCGTCATGGGAACTCCCTTTCCCGCAGCATCCGCATGGCAGGTATGAGCTCCCTGTGCTGGTCGGGGGATGGCAGATTTCTGGCCACGGTCAGCGGCCGAGAAATTCACATCTGGGACACGACCGCCCCGGCAAGTCCGCAGTGGTTGACCTCGTTCAAAGACTCGGACCGTGGCACGATAAAGGTACTAGAGTGGTCGCCGGACAGGCGCTGGCTGGCATCCGGCAGCGAAACTATCGGGTCGGACCCGGTCCACGACGGCTGGAATATGGAACTATGGGACATGGCCGACCCGGCGCGGCCTGCGAGCGTCGCCAGTCTGAGCCGTGGCTACTACCGGCATGACACAGGAAGAATGTGCTGGTCGCCGGACGCTCGCTGGCTGCTCGCCTGCATTCCCGGACGATATCGAGATCCCACTCCAGGGATGACAAAAATCGCCCTGTGGGATACCGCCGGCCCTACCGGTCCAGGCCTACGGTCCTCTCTTCCAGCCATCGCCGTCGACCAGCCATTATGGGGTCTGCTCCAGTGGTCACCGGACGGTCGGTGGCTGGTTACCAGCCTCGGCAGCGTGCTGAAAATCTGGGACATGGAAAATCCAGAGACGCCTGCGCAGCGGGCCGTTATCGAGTCGCGTCATCCCAGAGTAATTGATGTCTCCTGGTCGCCGGACGGCCGATGGCTCGCCACTGGAGGTTCAAACAATGCCGTAGGCTTGTGGGACCTGTCCGACCCAGCTGAACCAGTACGGCGGGGAATCCTTACAGATCATCGCAAGGCCGTACGAGCGGTGTCCTGGTCGCCGGACGGCCGATGGTTGGCCTCCGGAGGTGACGACAGGACTGTGAGGCTGTGGGACCTGGCCGACCCGGCCGAACCAGTTCGCCGAGCAGCCCTTGCAGATCATCGTCGGTCCGTGGGGACGGTGTCCTGGTCACCCGACCACCGATTGCTGGCCACCGGGGGCGTGGACGGGACCGTACTCCTCTGGGAGCCGCCTTCGTGACCAGGAACGGCCGTTCTCGATCGGGGCAAGGAATTGACCGACCTTGAGCTGAGATCGACTTTAAGCGACCTTCAAGGCGACGGCGAAGACCCGCGTATCAAGAGCTGAGCGTCAGACGCGCCTCCGCCCCCTACGACCCGGAGAAGGCGGCGGCGACCTGCGCTATCCGCGCTCGCAACTCGCGTCCGAAGGCCGGCGTGGTCCAGTCGTCTCCGGCGAATTCGGTCCCCACCTCGGCTGTAACCTCGCCCACCTGCCGGTCTCCGTCGAATATCTTTACCAGGTAATAACAGAGTTCGCGGTACTGGTCGTAGCTGTCGAATGCCGCCATCCACGCGCGCCCCCCGTCGCCAGGTCCATTCGATGCGAATTCGGGCCAGGAAAATTCCATTGCCCGCTCCTTCTGATCGAGGAAATGCTTGAGAGCGCCACTCATGTGACCGATGCTCGCCGGGTGCCGAGCAGGTGCCCGTCGGAGGCGAGCACGTCCGTCGCCGTCGCGCTCAACGCCGGTCGGACGCCGACGCCGACGCCGACGCCTTCGATCGTGTCGTCCCGGGCCCCGGACAGCACGGCCTCCAGCAGCGCCTGCATGGATGGCGACGGCGTGTGACGGACGATCAGAAGGGTTGATATCGCGGCCATGCTACGACCGGCGGCAGGCCGCGGTGCGCTCCGCGGATCACTCCCGTCCGTCTCTGACTATCGAGCACGCCGTATCACCAGGTGAACTAACGTCCAGGCCATGACGACGGACCACATCGCGGGGCACCTGCGGCCCGGCGGCCATCCGCCGGGGGGCGTACGCGACAGCGCCGACGTGAAGGTGGAGCAGCACCGCCTGCCGCGGACATACGCCGCCTTCGCCGCACTGCGTGACGCGACGAGCGAGGAGACCGCGGCGGTGGTTCAGGTTCTCGCGCTCTTCGGACATGCGGTCGACAACGGTGACACGGAGCTTCTGGCACAGGTGTTCATCGACCCGCCGGCCCTCGACCCGGCGACGTCCCCGTCCCACCACACCGTCAACACGGAGGTGAAACGGGTCCCCGGCGGTCTCGCCGCGTGGAGCAGGCTGGTGACGATCGCCGGCGACGGCAGCGTCGCGAGCGCCGACGTCGTCGACGCGCTCACCGAGACGCCGGCCGGCTGGCGGGTGGCCAGTCGGACCGTTCACCCGCGCCATGGCGGACCGGCCGTCGTCACCGACGGGGAGGCACCGTGGGCGTGAGGATCGCGCCGGTCGACGCGGCCACCTACGCCGAAGTGTGCGGCCTGCTCGCCAGGCATCCGCATGTGTTCGACAACATCGCGCTGGGCGCCATGCCGACTGCTTACACCGGCGACGCGGTGATGGGCGGGGCGCCGCTGGCGCAGGTCGCGAGCGGGCTCCCGTTCGGGCGGGTGATGTACCCGCACCACACCACCGACATCGCCGTCCACCGGGTCGACGACGACACGCTGCGGGTGTGGGCGAAGTACTTCGTGATCCGCGGCGACGGCACCGCGGGATCGGGTGACTACCAGGACACCGTGGTCCGCACGTCGCGGGGCTGGCGGATCGCCGAACGGTCGGTCAGCCGCGGCAACCGGCCCGACAACGACCCCGACGGCCCCTCGACGCGGACCCTGTCCGCCGCCACCTGGATACCGGCCGAGGGTTGATCGACTCCGCCGTCACCGCGGGGCGTCGGGGAGGGTGTCGGCGGGAAGCGGCGGCGGGGAGGGGAAGGGGCGGCTCGGGATCTTCCTTCGCAGCACCGGCGCGATGTCGCTCTGGAAGAGCTCCATCGTCTCGCGGTGCTCCTTCGGGCTGAGGCCGTCCGCGTCGGCGTGCAGGTGCATCACCTCGTGGCCGAGCCGCTCGTGGTACCACTGGACCTTCTCGATGATCTGCTGTGGGCTGCCCACGAGGATCGAGCTGCGTTCGATCGCGTCCTCAAGGGTCGGGAAGACCGGCTCCAGCCCCATCCTCCGGAACATCGCCGTCCGGGCGTCGAAGATCGGCCGGTAGCGCGCGACGGCGTCCTGCGAGCGGCGGGCGCTGTAGTAACCGGCCGTTCCGGCGCCGACGAGGACGGCGGCCGGGTCGCGCCCGTAGGCCACCCAGCGCTCCCGGTAGTGGCGGACCAGCTCAGCGTACGGCTCGACCGGATTGGTCACGTTGGCGGAGAACAACGGGTCGCCGTACCGGGCCGCGAGGTCCACCGACGCCTCGCTGGTCGCGCTGCCGTGCCAGATCCGGATCTCCGGCTGCAGCGGGCGCGGCCAGGTCTCGGCCTCCTCCAGTGGCGGGCGGAACCGGCCGGACCAGGTGACCTTGTCCTCTCGCCACAGCCGGCGGAACAGTTCGTAGGACTCGCGGTTGCGGTCCCACTGGTCCGCCGCGGTGACGTGGAACAGCTCTGCCTGCGCGGCGCCGTTGCCCTTGCCGACCATCAGCTCCAGCCGCCCCCCGGACAGCTGGTCGAGGGTGGCGTAGTCCTCGAAGGCCCGCACCGGGTCGAGCAGACTCAACGTCGTGACGGCGGTGAACAGCCGGATCCTGGACGTACGGGCCGCGATGTGGCTGAGCACCACCGGCGGCGAGGAGGAGATGAACGGCCGCTCGTGCCGCTCGCCGACCCCGAAACCGTCGAACCCCAGCTCCTCTGCCAGCACCGCGTTGTCGACCACCTCACGGAGCCGGGCCGTGGTCGACCGGCGCACCCCGGTCAACGGGTCGGGCGCGTGGACGATCAGAGTGATCGCCAGGAACTTCATCTGTGTCGCCCTCCAGTTCCCGGGCGGCCTGGGGTCCGGCGGATGTCTCCGCGCACCCGCACCACCTGGACCCGAGAACCTGTGGAAACGTTCCTGCCCGCTCCCCGAAGGCCCCCGTCCGCCGTGTCCTCACCCTCACGTTAGGACTCCAGAAGGACCCAGACAGCAAACCCATCAAACCGGTAGGGATACCCGGGATTCCGCCCGCCCCGGACGGCCTGTCGCCGGGCCGGGCCGGCGATACGTTGGGCCGGTGGCGGCGGGCGAGGGGACGAAGTCGGCGGGACTCGGCGCGGCGGTGCTGTCCGCGGCCGTCATCGGAGGTGCGGCGGGGGCGTCACTCGCCGGTCACCGGGGCCGGCGGGCGGCCGGGCTGGGTGGGTTGGCGGGTGCGGCCGCGCTGGCGGCCACTGAAGCCGTCGCGCGGGCCCGGCAGCGGCCCGGCGAGATACCCGCGTTGTGGCAGCGGATCGTGACCAGCGCGGCGCTCGTGGCACCCGCCGGGTGGGCGGCCGGGCGGCTGACCGGCGCCGGCCCCGTCGCGGTGGGGGCGGCGAGCGGGAGCGTCGGTGGCCTGCTCGGACTCCGGCCCCAGAAGGTGCTGCTCGGGCCGCCCTTCGGCGCCGCCGTGGGCGCGGCGTTGGTGGCGCACGGCCGCGCCCACGGCAGCCCCATGCCGGCCGCCGCCGTCGCCGCCGTCACGATGGCGGCCTACCGGACCGCCTCCTCGCTGGTTTTCCGGGATCCGCAGGTCGATCTGCTCGCCGAGCGGGTTCCGGCGGAGAAGCTGCCGTTCGTCGTGCCCTGGCAGTCGCGCTCACGCGTCGTCGGCACCGGCTATGTCCGGGAGCTGGCCGGGGAGCTCGGCGGCGGCTATGTCGCCGACGCGGCCGACGTGGGAATCGTCGCCTCCATGGACGACCTGGCCGGCCCGGACTTCGATCCGGCGGGCGTCGACCCCCTCGTCCGGGAGTTCTACGAGCACACCACCCGGTTCACGCTCGACATCGTGCCGCGGTGGCGGCTGTGGGTCCGCCCCGGCTACCTGCTCTACCGTTACGCGCTGGCCCGCCCGCTGGGGCAGGCGAACGTGCCGATGAACCAGCGTGAGACGCAGCGGGGCATCCGGAGCCGGATCGACACGATCACCCTTCCCGGCACCGGCACCGGCACCGGTCCCGGTACCGACGCGGTGGCGGTCCGTGGCTGGATCCGCTCGTTCGCCGACACCGACGAACCCATCTACGTGGGCATCTACACGACCTATCGGGATGGCGACCGGGGCTATGTCAGCGTCGGCTTCCCGCTGGCCCAGTCCAGTTTCACCGCGACTCTGCTGCCGCGCGCCCGGGCGGACGGCGGTCTGGCCCTGACCAGCCGCAGCGATCTGGAGCACCCCGGCCACTACCTCGCCTACCGTGACCCGTCCGACGACAGTCTCACCGCGCTGGCCGTCCACGGCTTCGCCGAGGATCTCGACGTGTACCGGCAGGACGGTGACCTCCGCGCCGAGCACGCCTTCGCCCTGTTCGGCATCCCCTTCCTCGTTCTCCACTACCGCATCACTCGCAAACCCAGGTGAGCCGGCGCGGACGGTGCGCTGGCGCGGGCCGTGCCGACGGCGGTGGGCGATGGTGGGAGGCCCACCTGGGTGCAGGCCGTCGCCTTCGGCTGAGCGTCGTGTTCGGCGCTCGGCGGCCCGGCGATCGCCGGGTGGGCCGCGCGGATCTGGGCATGCGCCGAGGTCAGCGGGCTGGCTACCGCGGTCCGGTGACCGTCCCGTGCGGGTCGATCCGGTTCTGTGACAATTCCGATCCCGTGATCTTGTCTGTCCGGTAGCCATCCTGGTTGGGTGACCATGCCCGCCGTCGTCCCCGTCAGTCTGCTGGCGTCCTTTCTGTTCGCCTCGTCCGCCGCCCTCCAGCAACGCGCCGCCGGGCGGAGCAGTTTCGCGAAGCGCGCCGACAGCGCGCACGCCGTGCCCGGGGTGGGCCTGCTGGCCGAGCTCGTCCAGGACAGGCTGTGGGTGCTGGGCTGGACGGCGAACATCAGCGGGTTCTGCGTGCAGGCCGCCGCGCTGCACCTGGGGTCGGTGGCCGAGGTACAGCCGCTGATGGTCTGTCAGCTGCTGTTCGCGCTCCCGCTCGGCCTGGTCGGCACCGGCCGGCGGATGTCCGGCGTGGCCTGGTGGGGCGCGGCGGGCATCTGCGCCGGGCTGGCCGCTCTGTTGTCGTCCCGGGGGGATCTACCGACAGCGGCCGGGGTCGACCGGCCGCGGCTGCTCCTCACCATCGGGGCGATGGTGCTCGTCGCCGGTGTGCTGACCGTGGTCTCTCTCGGCCGGTCGCCCACCGCGCGGGCCGTGCTGTTCGGGGTCGCCGCGGGCATGGTCTACGCGCTGACCGCCGTCCTGATGAAGGAGTCCGCGGACCGGCTCGTGACGGACGGGTTCCTGGCCACGGCGGCGGACTGGTGTGGCTTCGGGCTCGCCGCGGCCACGCTGTCCAGCATGCTGCTCGGGCAGGCCGCCTACGCCAGCGGGCCGCTGGCGCCGGCGCTCACCGCCATGAACATCACCAACCCGGTGGTCTCCTGCCTGCTGGCGGTGCTGCTCTACGGCGCCCCGGCGCCGAGCACGGCCGTCCAGCTTCTCGGCGTCACCGTGGGCACGGGACTGATCGTCACCGGTGTCGCACTGCTCGCCCGCACGCCCACCCTGCCCCGGCCCAGCCGCCAGCTGCCCTGACCGCTGCCGTGCGGCGGCCTGGTCAGTGGCGGCCGCCCTGGTTGCCGAACAGGCCGCCGAAGCCGCCGGGGCCACCGCCGCCGAACCCACCGAGGCCG
Source organism: Parafrankia discariae (assembly GCF_000373365.1). Taxonomy (NCBI): domain Bacteria; kingdom Bacillati; phylum Actinomycetota; class Actinomycetes; order Frankiales; family Frankiaceae; genus Parafrankia; species Parafrankia discariae. Next base: position 75,615 of record NZ_KB891263.1, on the reverse strand, counting down.
CCGAACCCGCCGCCATGGCCGCCCTGGCCACCGTGACCACCGCCGTGCCCGCCGAGCTGGTTGCCGGCGAAGCCCCCCTGGCCGAGCCCGAACTGGCCGGCCAGGCCGGAGCCGGCGAGCGCGTTGTACGGCGGCAGCAGCTCGCAGGGCTGGACGATCACGAAGCCCTCACCGGAGAACTGGAGCTGCCAGCTTTCCCCCGTGTTGCCCCGCGGCTTCCAGGCCGCGCTGGAGGTGACCGCGGCCTGCATCGAGACCTGCAGGCTCGACGACCAGCCGACGACGGCGTCGGCGTCCGCGAAGTAGTAGTTCTGGGAGGTCACCCGCATCACCAGCGGGGCGCCCGAGGTGCACACGACGGCCTGGCCGTTGCCGCGCAGCTCGATCTGGTAGCCACCGACACCGGCGATGCCCACCTGGCTGTCGACGCGGACGAGATCCCAGTTCAGGCCGGCGTCGAACGCGAGCACGTTCTTGCCGTCCACGGTGAGGCCGTCACCCGCCAGGTCGAGAATGTGGACGTCCTGGGCCTGGTTGGCGAGGTAGACCGTGCCGGAGCCGGCGACGTTCATCAGGTTCAGGCCCTCGCCGCCACTGAAGAAGCTGCGGAACCGGGAGCCCCAGCCCTCCCAGTGGGCGTCGAAGGTCGCGGCGCCCTGGTAGGCGACCATGGCGCCGCGCCGGGCGTAGAACTCACGCATCCCCTGCGCGCCGAGGGTCGCCTTGAGCATCTTGCCGTTCTGCAGGGCGAACCGCTCGCCGCTGGTGACCTCCGGGTTGTTCAGCAGGCTGCTGCGGATGCCCCCCGCGGGCCCACCGGGGCCGGGCGGCATCCCACCGGGCGGCATCGGCGGCATCCCGCCGGGAGGCATCCCGCCGGGCATGCCGGGGCCGGGGCCGGGCGGAAAGCCGCCAGGGGGCATTCCGCCCGGGTGGCCGCCGGGCATCCCACCGGGCTGGCCGCCGTACATCCCGCCATGCGTCATGATCAGATCCTCTCACCCACGCCGACGGTCAGCCGCGCATCGAGAACGAGGGCCGCTCGTCCTCGCTCGGCTGTACCACGACGAAGCCCTGGCCCGAGAAACCGAGCTGGAACGCCTCCCCCGAACCGCGCCCGATCAACCCGCCGAGCCGGGCGGTGCGCCGCGGTTCGACGCGCAGGCCGTCGGTGTAGGCGACGAGCGCGTCGGTGTCGACGAACGTCGGTGCCTCCCGGGTGTCCAGCATGATCGGGTTGCCCTTGGCGGTCAGCGCCACCCAGCCGTGGCCGCGCACGACGACGTTGAACATGCCCATGCCGGAGAGCATGTTCACGCCCTTGACCCGCTCGATGCCCCACTGCAGGTGCGCGTCGAAGGCGAGGATGTTCTTCCCGTTGATGGACAGGCCCTCGCCGGCGAGCTGGACGACGATGACCTCCTTGCCGTAGTCCGCCAGATAGAGCAGGCCCTGGCCGGTGGCGGTCATCAGCGGGACGCCCTCGCCGGTCGCCCAGGAGGAGGCCATCCGCCCGAGCTGCGGCGGCTGCGGGTTGAAGTCGATGAGCCCCTCGTAGGCGATCATCGAGCCGACCCGGGCGAACAGGTCCTGGCCCGGCTGCATGACCACCTTGGCGATCTTGGACCCGTGCCTGCTCATCCGGTCCATGATCGGGGTCGGGCCGTAGTTGTTCATCAGGCTGCCCTGCACGGCCTGCTCCCCTCTCCCCGCGCACCCGCGGGAATGCCCGGGATCGCCCCGGCGCGCGTCCCGGACCTCGTCCGGCTGTCAGACCTCATACGGCTGGACGACGACGAAATGCCCGGCGAATCCCATGAACTGCAACGCGAACGACTCGCCGCTGGCTCCCGCGTAGATCTGCCGGGAGATCCGGACCTGGGTGGACACACTGACCCGCATGCCGGACGTCCACGCCACCAGCGCGTTCATGTCGGCGAACGTGGGGCCGGCGACGTTGAGGGTCATCGGCGTGCCCTTGGTCATCACGACGACCGACCCGGGGCCGGAGACCTCGAAGTGGAAGAAGCCGCCGCCGGGGATGCCGGGGCTCTCGATCCGGCGGATCTCCGAGCGCACGGTGGCGTCCATCGCCAGCAGGTTCTTCGAGTTGATGCACAGCGACTGGTTGCCGAGCTCGACGATGTGCAGGTCGGCGGCGTCCTGGGCGAGGAAGACCTCGCCGTTGCCCTTGCACGTCATGAGCTTGAGGCCCTGACCGGTGAGCTTCTCCTCGATCAGCCCGCGGATCCCGCCGCTCTTGTAGTCGAACTCGACGTTGCCCTGGTAGGCGACCATCGAACCGCGCAGCGCCAGGGCTTCCGGGCCCAGGGTGACCTTGACCAGCTTGCCGTTCTGCTGGGTCCAGCGCCCCGCGGTCGGCACCTCGCGGTACGGGTTCAGGCTGTTCATGGCGCCGGGCTGGACAGGCTGAGCCTGCGACGGCAGGACCTCCGTCGGCCCGAAGCCGCCCGGCGTGGGACGGCCCGGCGGGTGCTGTCCGGGCATCGGCTGGCCGGGTTGCTGCTGACCGGGCGGGCCGTAGCCCTGGGCGTCGTAGCCCTGGGCGGCGGGCATCGCCGGCGGGGGCTGGCCGTAGCCCTGCTGCGCACCGGGAGGCTGGCCGTAGCCCTGCTGCGCGCTGCCGACCTGGCCGTAGGCCGGCTGCGGCTGGCCGTAGCCCTGACCGGGAGGCGCCGGAGCGGGCGGGGGCGGCGGCGGGAGTGGTCCCCCGGGCGGGGCACCGAAGCCCGGCGCGGCGGGTGGCTTCTGCTGGCTGAAGGCGGGCGCGGGCGGGGCACCGAACCCCGGAGCGCCCGGAGCCCCGGGCGCGGGCGCCGGCGTGGGCTCGGGCTCGTCGGCCACCTCGCCGCCGTAGCTGCGGATCAGCTCCGCCAGGCCGCCCCGGAACCCCTGGCCGACCGCGGCGACCCGCCAGACACCCTTGCGGTAGACGTCACCGATCATGACGGCGCGCTCGTCGGAGAAGTCCGCGCCGGTGAACGCGTAGCGGAGCACCTCCGTACCACCGGCCACGATGCGCAGGTAGCCGGACGTGATCTGCGCGGCGCTGCCCGGGCCGTCGAGCGCCGCGCAGAACGACAGCTTCTGGATCGCGTCGGGGACCTTGTCGAGCGTCACCCGGAACGACTGGGTGTCACCGGACTGGGCACCAAGCAGCTGGATCGAGGACTCGGGCGAGTTCGGCTGGTTGAAGAAGACGAAGTACCGGTCGTCCGAGAGCCGGTCGGTGCCGTCCAGCCCGAAGCAGGACACGTCCCATTCGCCCGGCGCGTTGATCTGGATCCCGATGTACAGATCGGTGCCAGCGGTGATCGCCGACAGTTGGGACTTCTGCCCCCGACCGAACTGCGTTGCCACCGCGCTCCCTCCCGTCAGCATGCCGCTGAATCGGCGCGCGGGCGTCGCGCGCGTGGCCCGACCGCACCCACACGAACCGGACTGTCCGGAAACTAGCAGCCCGGACGGCCCACGGCAGAACCTGTGTGCGCCTGAAGGCCTGTCGGACCGCGGACACACAGCGCGACCGAGGAGCCCGGCCGCGCTCCCGGCGGCAGGGCCGCGCGAACTGGCCGGGCCCGCCCGGGTCGGAGGGGTGGCGGCGGGACACATCGGACCGCGCCCTCGCCCCGGATGCGTACCTGGCGTTGACTGTTCCCATGCGCTACGCGGCTGGCCTCTCCACCACGAAGAAGATCTCCAAGATCGGGCTCGGCACCTGGCAGTTCGGCTCACGGGAGTGGGGCTACGGCTCGGCCTACGCGCAGACCGACGCCGCCCTGATCGTCCGGCGCGCCCTCGAGCTCGGCGTGACCCTGTTCGACACCGCTGAGATGTACGCGTTCGGACGCAGTGAACGCATCCTCGGTCAGGCGCTGGCCGCCGCCCCCGGCGATGGCGTGCACCCGGGTGCGGACACGGCGGTCGCCGCGACCGCCGTGCCGCCGGAGGCGGCCTTCGTCGCCACCAAGATCTTCCCGGTGCTGCCACTGGCGCCGGTCGTCGAGCAGCGCGCCGTCGGCAGCGCCAACCGGCTCGGCGTGCGCACGATCGACCTGTACCAGGTGCACCAGCCCAATCCCGTCGTTCGGGACGGCACGACGATGCGCGGGATGGCCGCGCTGCGCCGGGTCGGCCTCATCGACGAGGTCGGGGTCAGCAACTACTCGCTCGAGCGCTGGCGCGCCGCCGAGGCCGCCCTCGGTGACCGCGTCCTGTCCAACCAGGTCCAGTACAGTCTGGTGCGCCGCGAGCCGGAGCGCGACCTGCTGCCGTACGCCCGCCGGGAGGGGCGCCTGATCATCGCCTACAGCCCGCTGGCGCAGGGCCTGCTCTCCGGGCGCTACGACGTCACGAGCCGGCCCACCGGCGCCGTGCGGATGGCGAACCCGCTGTTCCTGACCGAGAACCTGGCCCGGCTGACGCCCCTGCTGGACGCCCTGCGCGAGGTCGGGGCGGCGCACGGCGCCAGCGCGGCGCAGATCGCGCTGGCGTGGGTGATCCACCATCCGTCGGTGGTCGCGATCCCGGGCGCGTCGAGCGTGGCGCAGGTGGAGAGCAACGCGGCGGCCGCCGACATCGAGCTGACCGACGCCGAGTACGACGCCCTGACCTCGGCCGCGGAGAACTTCCGGCCGCTGACCGGCCCCGCCTCGTGGGCCGCCGTCGCGGCGGAGCGGATGCGCCGCCCCTGACCGCCGGCCGGCGCCTACCTCGGTCGCCCCGGTCACAGCGGCTACATCAGTGGCTGGCCGCCGTGATCGTCGGGGCCGTGGCCGCCGCCGTCGAAGCCGTCGTCGGAGAGGATGTGGAACGGCGGGCAGACCCCGGTCGAGTGGTGGGCGGCGGCCTCCAGGGCCTTGCGCACCCGCTCCTCGGGTTCCTCCCCCACCGTGCTGTGCAGCGACCCGCGCGCGTACTCCTCGCCGCAGCCCGCCGCGTCGTAGTTGTCGAGGGTGCGGCCGATCTGGTAGTCCGAGTCGATCCGGTACAGCTGGCCCCGGATGCCGACGAGAAACAGCCCGCCCGACTCGTTGCCGGCGTCGTTGCGGGCGAAACCGCCGTCGCGCAGGCAGTCACGGACGACCGAGACGAACTCGGTGGCCATGAAGCGGTCGAGGTCCCAGCTGTGCGGCACGGGCGGGACGAGGCTGTACCGAAGCAGCTGCCCCATCCGGAACGAGTCCGTGAAGCCCATGACGAACTCGCCGTTGCGGAAGACCTTCGTATCCGCCCGGACCGTGATCGACCAGCCGGCTACGCCGGCGCTGTCTCCCCCGATCACGACCCGTCCGTCGTGCTCCACACCGACGATGCAGGTCACGGTTGAGGATGCTATCCGGTGCTTCGGACGGCCCGGCGACCTCATCCCCTTTGTCCCCTCCCGACCTGCCCGGATCCCATCCCGGGACGGGTTTCCACCGGGGGCGGTCCGGGATCTTCAGTGGGCGGCGGCGACCGCGGGCAGGATCACCCGGTGGGTTCCGGCGTAGAGGTTCATCGACGACCCGCGGACGAACCCGGCCAACGTCATCCCGGACTCCTCGGCCAGGTCGACGGCGAGCGCCGAGGGCGCCGACACCGCGGCGAGCACCGGGATCCCGGCCAGCAGCGCCTTCTGGACCAGCTCGAACGAGGCGCGGCCGCTGACCAGGAGCACCAGCCCGCGCAGCGGCACCATCCCCGCGCGCGCCGCCCACCCGACGACCTTGTCGACCGCGTTGTGCCGGCCGACGTCCTCGCGCACGGCCAGCACCTCGCCGTCGACGTCCGCGAGGGCGGCGGCGTGCAGGCCACCGGTCGTGGCGAACAGCCGCTGCGCGCGGCGCAGCCGTCCCGGCAGGTCGACGAGCACCTCGGCGGTGATGCGCAGCGGGTCGTCGCGGATCTCGTAGCGCCCGCGCAGCCGCACGGCGTCGATGCTCGCCCGCCCGCACACCCCGCACGAACTGGTGGTGTAGAAGTTCCGTCGCAGGTCGACCTCCGGCTCGGGCACGCCGGGGGCCAGGGTCACGTCCAGCACGTTGTAGGTCAGCCGGCCCTCGTCGTCGACGGCGCCCTCGCTGGCGGCGCAGTACCGCATGCCCGCGACGTCCGCGGCGGTCCCGATCAGGCCCTCACCGATCAGGAAGCCGACGGCGAGGTCCATGTCGTCCCCCGGGGTCCGCATCGTGACCGCCAGTGGCTGGCCGCCGACCCGGATCTCGAGCGGTTCCTCCCCGACGACGGTGTCGGGCCGCAGCGTCGGCTCCGTCCCCAGAGTCACCCGCATGACCCGGCGTCGCGTGCTTGCTCGCCCCATGGGCCAACCGTCCCCCAGGAGGGACGAGAAATCCATCATGTCGAGCCTTCGGCGTCACGGTCACCGCCTCCTCGGCGATCACATCGGGACGGACGGAGCACATCTGGACACAAAGTCGGAAACCCGGCGCTGTCCGCCAGAGCGCACCATCCCGCCCCGTGGGACGCCCCGCGGCGGGGAAGCGGTGTCTGTTCGGCGACGCGGGGCGGCGCGGCGGCGGGCACCTGCTACAGCTATGTGGCGGAGTGTGCGGCTGTGGGATCGGCGCCGCCCGCCACAGGACAACCGGAACTCACGGACGAAAGGCTGGAAGAGGGATGGGAATGAAGCGGTTCATGTCGCGGCTCGGGGTCGGCGCCGCCGAGGTGGAGACCGTGCTGGATCGTCCGGACGCACTGCCCGGCGCGGTGGTGACCGGACTGACCACCATCAAGGGCGGCAAGGTCGAGCAGGAGATCGAGAAGGTGCTCGTCGCGCTGGAGGCGACGGTCGAGGTCGAGCGGGACGACTCCACCTGGTACGAGCAGGTGACCTTCGGTTCGCAGCAGATCGGCGGCGGCTTCGTCATCCAGCCCGGGCAGGAGCAGTCCGGGCGCTTCGAGCTGCCGGTGCCCTGGCAGACCCCGATCACGGACGTCGCCGGCTGGCACCTGCGCGGGATGAAGATCGGGGTGCGGACGACCCTGTCGATCCCCGGCGCGCTGGACCCGGGTGATCTGGACCCGGTGTCGGTGCACCCGCTGCCCGTGCAGGAGGCGGTGCTCGCCGCGCTCGGCGACCTGGGCTTCCACTTCCACACCGCGGACGTCGAGAAGGGCCGGCTGCACGGCTCCGACCTGCCCTTCTACCAGGAGATCGAACTCAAGCCGTCCGGCGAGTACGCCCGGCGGATCAAGGAGCTGGAGGTGACCTTCCTCGTCGACGGCAACGGGATGGACATCGTCCTGGAGGCGGACCGCCGCGGCGGGCTGCTCTCCTCCGGCGGCGACCAGCTCAGCCGGTTCCGGGTCGGCCACCACGACACCGACCGCCACCAGCTCGCCGGCGCGCTGCACCAGCAGCTGCAGGCCCTCGGCGCCCGCCGCGGCTGGTTCTGACCCTCCCCCTGCTCCTCCCAGCTCCTTCCTCGCGCCGGCCGGCCCTTGTGTGCACCCAGCTCCTGTCTCCGGGCGATGTGTGGCGGTCAGGTGGGTCCGGGCTGTCGCTCGACCGCCACGGTTACTCGGCACCGTGCCGGCAGGGCTGGCCGGCGTGAGTGTTCATCACTTCCGGCCCGCTCCGGAGCCCCGCGGTTCCGCGCGGTCGAGCAGGACCCCGGCGGCGGACAGTCCCGCCAGGGCGAGGCACAGCGGCGAGTAGACGCGGCGGTCCAGCCGGCGGAACCGGTCGGAGACGGAGCCCCGGGCGACAAGATCGGTCCGGCCTGCGGCCCCCAGTGACCCGCGGGCCGCGAGCACGGCGACGACGCCGGTGACACCGGCGCGGTGCAGAGCGTCCAGACGCGGTATGCGGCGGGGCGGGTGCGCGACGACGGCGGCCGCCGTGACCAGCGCACCCGCGACGGCGAAGCACGGGCCGGCCCCCGGACCGTCCGATGAGGCCGGCCCACCCGGCACGGCCGACGCCGCCGGCCCACCCGGCACCGCGGCTCTGCCGACGACGGCATCGGCGAGCGCCGCCCGGTCGGGCATCGGCCAGCTCGCCCCGGCACCCCAGGCCGCGTGGAGGACCCCGGCCCCCGCCAGGCCCACCGCGCCCGTCCACCGACTCACCGCCGCCACGCTCACGCCCGCAGTCTGGCACGGTCCCCACCCCCGGCGGCCTGGCTCCCCGGCGGCCGGGTCGGCGGACACGGCCGGCGTGGCGGGGTCGGCGGGTACGGCGGTGTCGGCGGGTACGGGACGGACCTTTTCGGCACTCCTCGTGACGGGCGGTTCGCTCCCCAGACCCGCCCCGACCCGAGAACTCATCGAGATGGTCCTGGATCGACCGCCCGGGGCTCCGCCAACCCGTCGGGTGACCGTGAGCATCCTGTGTTGTGCGGAAAGTGGCGACGCCGAGAGCAACCTTCCGACCCTCCACGGCGACAGTTCTGGTGGAAGCGTCGGAGAGCGGCATCCACCGAGGAGGGGCGAAGACGGGTCGGCTGGTGGCCGCCGCTGAAAGGACGACATTGGTGGCACGCCGAACACGCACCAGACACACGTACCTGGGTGAATCGACCTCGAGCGGGGAGGCGGCACCGGCCGGCCCGGCGCGCGGGGCGCGGCCGCGGGCCGGGTGGGGTCTGCCCGTCCTGATGGCGACGCTGGCCCTCGGGGCCGGCACGCTGTTCGCCGGGTGCCAGCCGTTCGACGGCACCCCGGTGGGCGGCGGGGGCGCCCCGGCACCGACGTCCTCGCCGAGCGCCGGCCCGACCACCCCGGCCGCGGGGACGCCGAGCGCCGGGCCGGGTGGCTCGACGCCGTCGGCGCCGCCGGTCGGCGCCACGCCGAGCGCGGGACCGTCCGCTCCGGTGAGTCCGACCGGGGCACCGGCCACGGCCTCGCCCGCGGAGCCGACGACCTCCGCGAACCCGGGCGCGCCCGCGTCACAGGGGCCGCCGGCGAGCTGGCCGCGTGCCACGGCGGACGTGGACGTCGACAGCACCATCTCGGTGACCGGAACGTTCGACGGTGGCCTCAAGCGCTACTCCGGCGTCAGCGACGGCGGCCAGGAGGAGGGCCAGGACCCGATCTTCGAGGTGGCCGACGGCGGGACGGTCCAGAACGTGATCATCGGGTCGCCGGCCGCGGACGGCATCCACTGCAAGGGCAGCTGCACACTGCGCAACGTGTGGTGGGAGGACGTCGGCGAGGACGCGGCGACGTTCAAGGGCACGTCCGCGTCGCAGACCATGACCATCGACGGCGGCGGGGCCCGCGGCGCCTCGGACAAGGTGTTCCAGCACAACGGGCCCGGCACGATGATCATTCAGAACGTCCAGGTGCAGGACTTCGGCAAGCTGTACCGGTCGTGCGGGAACTGCTCGAAGCAGTACGCCCGGCACGTCATCGTCCGCGGCGTCACCGTGACGGCCCCGGGCAAGACGCTGGTCGGCATCAACACCAACTACGGCGACACCGCGCAGCTGTCCGGCATCACCATCGTCGGGGACAGCGGCAGGAAGATCAGTATCTGCGACCGCTACACCGGCAACAGCAGCGGCTCCGAGCCGACGAAGACGGGCAGCGGGGCGGACGGGACGTACTGCCGCTACGCGGCGTCCGACATCACCTACCGGTAGGGCGTCCACCACCGTGCGCCGCCGGCCGGCGGCGCACGGTGGTGGAGCCGCCGACGTGACCGCGTGGTGCCCGAGTGCGATGAATGGTATGAATTGCCGCGCCATTCCCGGTGGACGGGACGACCTCCCCGGCAGTCCGACCACCTTGCGGACGGGGTTGACGACGCGCCTCACCCGATCGCCCGGTGACCGTGCGACTCATGGTCACGCTGGCGACACGGGCCGCCCGGCGGCAGCGTATCCGGCGTAAATTCGTCCATCATCCCGCGCGCCGGAGGAGGACCGGAACGGAAACGAAGATTTCATTAGGCATCTAATAGCAAAATACTTGACAGGTATTTCGCCGGGAACCACGGCGATTCCCGGCCGACACCCAGGTCGAGCAGCTTCCGGAAGTCGCACCGGAGAAGCCGCGGCGCCGCCGCCCCCCGTCTCGGCAGCGCCGCCGCAGTCTTGAGCGGGCCCTGGAAGGGCTCCGATGTCAGGTCGGGATTTGCCCCACAACCCCGCCCCGTGCGCACCCGGAAGGTACGGGACTACCTGTCGGGCGCTTCGTCCGGACCGTCATCCGGCGGAATCGACCGGCGTCGCGGCCGACAGGTGAGCGCAGTCCGGAGCGCCTCGGCCACCAGGATGCCCGCCAGCGTTCGGAGCGACAGCCAGCCAACAACGACGACGATGAGGATGACGACGACGGTGATCACCAGAGGTCCCCAATTTCCGCCCCTCGGTGGGGGAGATGGCGACGCGGGAGGCGTTGATGGTGTATCCAAGGAAGTGGTCCCTTCAGACAAGGTGGGATCATCCCCCGGCACTGCTGGCCGTCTCGCCAAAGATCTAGCGTCAGCAGTGCCGGGGCGGTTACGCAAAGTACTCAAGTTGTGCGCGCTCAAACAGGACGTCCTATTTTTCTCCTTCAGAGAAAAAAAGCCCCGTAGCCCGGGCTGGGCTTACGAGGCGACGTGGCAGCCGCGAGGAGAGCGGAACCACGCCCCCCCCCGACGGCTGCCCCAGCATAGTGCACCAAAAGACCACTCGGGGCACGCGGGCGCATCGCCTTGGAAGGCGCCGCCCTACCCCTGTGGCCTGCGGAGATGAGAACGGCGCCGACACCCGCGGAGAACAATGTCCTTACCGGAGGCGAACGCCGCAATCTGTCGACATCGGCGGTGAAGCGACGATGCGCTAACCGCTGTCGCGACCTTCACCGAAGCCGGCCCGATCCGATACGGCCGCTCCCGGGCCACGCCGGTCGGGACGCCGCCGGACGGACGTCGCTCGGGAGCTCAGCCCGACCGTGCCGGATGCGGACGGCCTCAGGCCGGATCGGCGTAGTCGATCTCGGCGTTCCCCGAGCTGGTTGACGCGCGCAGGCGGCGCGGTGCCAACGGGTCCGTCCGCACGCCGACCAGGGTGTTGCCCGACCCGGTGTGGACCTCGGTCGCGTACACCGCGCCGTCGTCCGGCACCGTGATCCGCACGTTGCCCGACGCCGAATGCGCGGAGACGTCCTCGGGGGCGGTGGCCAGCTCGATGCGCACGTTCCCGGACGCCGTGGACGCGTCGACCTCGGTGGCGGTGACATCGACCGCGCGCAGGTTCCCCGAGGCCGTCGACATCGTCAGCTCCGCGCGGGCACCGTCCACCCGGATGGTCCCGGATCCGCTGCGCAGCGTCGCCGCGGAGAGCAGGTCGGTCGCCTCGACCTCGCCGGAGCCCGTCTCGGCGACCACCCGGACGCCCGCCGGCACGCGGACCGCGAACGACGCCTCGCAGTCCCAGAATCCCCCGCCGCAGTCGGCGTCGAGGGTGAGGACGCCGTCGCGGACCTCGGCCGACATCGCCGGGACGGCGACCGTCCCGGCGAGGCTGCCCTCGACGTCGACGACACGCCCGGCGGCGCCGGCGATCTGGATCCGGCCGGAGTTGGTGTACACCCGGACCATCTGGACGTCGCCGGGGAACACCCGGTGCTCCACCCGCCGCACCTCGCCGGACGTCTCGTCGACGGTCTGCACGCCGCAGACGGTGGTACCCACCACGGCGAGCAGGGCGCCGACGGCGAGCGCCACCCGCCGGCCCGGCTCAGACATCGCCGTGCCCCCCACTCGCCCGCGCGCCCGCCGGACGGGCCGGCTGTTCGCCGCGGGCGCCGGCGGCGGAGTCCAGGAAGCGCAGGACGGCGAGCACGCGGCGGTGGTCGTCCTCGGCCGGAGCCAGACCGAACTTGCCGAAGATGCCGGTCACGTGCTTCTCGACCGCCCGCTCGGTGACCACGAGCGCGTCCGCGATCGCGGTGTTCGACCGGCCCTGCGCCATCAGCGCCAGCACCTCGGACTCCCGTCTGGTCAGGCTGGCGAGCGGGTCCCGCCGGCGCGAGCGGAGCAACAGCTGGGCGACGACCTCCGGGTCGAGCACGGTGCCGCCGGCGGCGATCCGGTGCAGCGCCTCGCGGAAGTCGGCCACGTCGGAGACCCGGTCCTTGAGCAGGTAGCCGACGCCCCGCGCCCGCCCGGCGATCAGGTCGACGGCGTAGCGCTCCTCGACGTACTGGGACAGCACGAGCACCGCGACCTCCGGCCACTGCCGGCGCAGGACGAGCGCGGTGCGGATGCCCTCATCGGTGAAGGTCGGCGGCAGGCGGACGTCGACGACGCACACCCGCGGCCGGTTCCGGGCGACCGCCCGCAGCAGGTCCTCGCCGTCGCCGACCGCGGCGGTGACGGTGCAGCCGTCCTCCTCGAGGAGCCTGGTCAGCCCCTCCCGCAGCAGGACCGAGTCCTCCGCGATCATGATGTTCACCGGGCCACCTCCCCGGGCCGGCCGGGCCCGGTCACGCCGCGTCCCCGCATGGCAGCTCCATCCGCAGGGTCGTCCCGCCGCCGGGGGGGCTGACGAGCTCGAACGCTCCGTCGACGGCGCGGGCGCGGTCGCGCAGGCCGGCGATGCCGGAGCCGGCGCCCTCGCTGGCCCCGCCCCGCCCGTCGTCGGACACCTCGACCGTCAGCCGGTCGCCGGCCCGGCGCACGGCGATGCGGACGTGCCGGGCCTGCGCGTGGCGGGCGATGTTGGTCAGCGCCTCCGCGACGAAGAAGTAGGCCACCGACTCGGTCGAGATGTCCGGTCGCGGTGTGGTCGTTATGTCCAGGGTGACGGGCACCGGGGAGCGCGCGGCGAGACCGGACAGCGCGGCGTCCAGCCCGCGGTCGGTGAGCACCGACGGGTGGATCCCGCGGGCCAGGTCCCGCAGCTCGGCCAACGCCCGCTTGGTCTCCGCGTGGGCCTCGGCGATGAGCCCGTGGGCGCCGTCCGGGTCGTCGGCGAAACGGGCCTGGGCGCGGCCCAGGGTCATCGCGACGGCGACGAGGCGCTGCTGGGCGCCGTCGTGCAGATCCCGCTCGATGCGGCGCCGCTCGGCGGCGGCCGCGGCGACCATCCCGGCCCGGCTGGACTCCAGGTCGTCCACCCGGGCCAGCAGCTCGGGATCACCCGGCGGGGAGAGGACCAGCCGCGCCAGCGCCAGGTGCGCGGTGACCACCCCGCGGGCGAGCCACGGCGCCGCGAGCAGGACGACCAGCCCGACACCCACGTGGAACGCCAGTGAGCCGCCGTAGCCCAGGTCCATCCCGAACACCCGGTCGCCGTCGGCGAGCGCGTGCCCGTACAGCGGGAACATCAGGAACGACAGGCCGCCGCCCCACGCGGAGAAGACCAGCCAGGCGCCCAGCCAGCCGAACAGCGGCAGGATGACCAGGGCGTAGAGGACCTCCAGCCAGCTCCCCCGGCCACGCAGCCGGAGCCAGCCGCGGCGGTACCAGCTCGGGGTGTCGGCGGGGGGCGTACCGGGGGGCACCGAGCCCGGCGGGGAGCGCAGCCACAGCCGCTGGCGGAGCACGACCCGGAACCGCCAGGCGTCCACGACGGCCGCCGTCCGCGCGCTGAACAGGGCGAACCACAGCAGGGGCAGGCCGAGGAGCGCCACGAACATCATCGGGACGCCGGCGGCGATCGCGACGAGAACCACGACGAAGGCCACGGTGGCGATCACCGCCGACTGGGCGACGAAGATGGTGGCGGTCCAGCCTGCCGACCCGTAGGTCGCCCGCGCGGCACCCACGATCGCACGGCGCACCCCGCGTGCCGCCCCGGACGCCGTCGTCCCGGGCTCCGTCGTCCCGGACACCGCTGCCCCAGGCTCCGTCGTCCCGGGCGGCGCAGTCCCGGGCTCCGTCGTTCCGGGCGTCACTGTTCCAGGCGCCACCGCGCCGGGCGGCGGGGCGGCCGGCTGGTCCGGCCGTCCCGGCAGTCCGTCCGGCGTCGGTGCCGCCGACGCGCCGACCTGTACCTCGCTCACCTCTGCTCCGTCCACTGCCGCATCCGCCCGGCGGGCCCGGGCCCGACGACGGGTCAGGACCGTCCGTGCCGACGGTAGATCGCCGGTGCCCGGCCCGGCGACCGAGCTGGCCCGTCAGTTCGTCCGGGGGCTAACCGCACCTCCAGCCGTGATGATCACGCGACTGGGGGGGCGCGGTCGGCGCCGGCGGGCGAACGAGCGGAACGGGACGGGGTGGCCGAGGCCGCGGGGTCGGTGAGTCGGCGGGGACGATCAGAGCCGGCGGGCGAAGTGGAACGACGGGATGATGTAGCCGCTGCGCAGATAGAGGCGGTGGGCCTCGTGGCGGTGCGTGCCGGCGTCCAGGTGGATCTGGGCACAGCCCAGGCGCTTCGCCTCCCGTTCGACCCAGGCGAGCAGCCGGGTGGCGTGCCCGCGCCCCCGCATCCCGGGCATCGTCGTCAGGTCGTCCACGAGCAGGTGCCGCCCGTAGGCGAGCGAGCTGCTCTCCCGGAAGCCGACGGCCGCCACGACCCTCCCGGTCTCGCCGTCCCACGACCCCACCAGGCGGTATCCCTGCGGACGCTGCACCTCGTTCACCAGCTTGACGAACCCGGTCGAGGTCAGATGAGGACGCAGCTGCCGCATGGGATCGAAAGCCAGCCAGGTGCGTTCGGCCTCCAGCTCCTCTATCTTCACATTACGCATTGTTACAGCTCGATGGCGTGACGTGTGGACAGGGATGTGTGGACGGGCATAGGCGGACGCCAGGTGCGGATGACATACATCACGCCGGGCGTGGCGCCCGGGACGCGGCGCCCGTCCGGCGGCCCGGGCCCGCCACCCGGGCCGAAAACACCTCGCGAACTGTCGGACCCCCCGGCTAGGGTCCCCAGCGCGACCGGGAGATCGGCGCCGGTCGCGCGGGCCCGCCCACCGGGCGGGCGTACACAGAGAGACCTACAGGATGCCTTCAGGAGCAGCGTTGTCGCCGGCTGACCCACCCCGTCCCGACCCCCACTGTCCCGAGCCGCCCCGTCCCGGCGCGGGTGGCCCGGCGCTGAACGGTCCGCGGCTGTGCCTGCGGCCGCTGACTGTCGAGGCGCTGGGAGCGCTGCTCGGCGGCGACCGCGCGGGCGCGCAGCGGGCCACCGGGGCGGTCTTCCCCGATCCGCTGGCGGCTCCCCCGTTGGAGGAGGGCGCCCTCTCCCGGATGCGCGACCGCCTGGCCGCCAGCCCGGCCGAGCTGGGCTGGTGGGCCTGGCTCGCCGTCGACCGCGCCACCGGGGCCGCGGTCGGGTCGCCGGCGCTGTCCGGCCCGCCCGACGCGGACGGCACCGTCGAGTTCGGGTACGCCACCTACCCCGAGTTCGTTGGGCGCGGGTACGCGGTCGAGGGCGGGCGGCTGCTGCTCGACTGGGTGTTCGAGGACCCGCGGGTCCGGCGGGTGCTCGCCGTCGTCCCGCCGGCGCACGACGCGTCGGTCGGCGTCGCGCGCCGGCTGGGCCTGTCGGTGATCGGCCGGGCGCACGACGAGGAGGCCGGCGAGCTGCTGCTGCTGGAACGCGCGCGGGCGGACCACCCCACCGGCCCATCCGCCCGCCGCTGACCGCCCGCTGACCGTCGCGGGCGCGACCGGTCCGACGGCTCCCGTCCGGTCAGCCGACCTCGACCGGTCGCCCGGCCGCGACCGGCAGTCCGGCCTCGCCGAGGTGGTCCGCCGGCGTCCGCGCGCCGGTCAGCCGGCCCGCGACGAACTCCACCACGGTGCGGACGAACACCAGCCGGTTCGCGCGCTCGGCGACCTCGTGGCCCTCCCCCTCGAAGAGCAGGTACTCACACGGGATCCCGCGGGCCCGGGCCGCCGCGACGGTCTGCTCGGCCTCGCACACGGGGACGTTGGTGTCGTTGGCCCCGTGCACGACCAGCAGCGGGGCCGCGAGCGCGTCCATCCGGTGCAGCGGCGACAGCGCGCGCAGCAGGTCGCGGTCGGTGGCCGGGTCGCCGTACTTGGTGACCGCCGGAGCCGCGATCCACGGTTCGGTGTGCCGGTAGAAGGTCTCCAGGTCGGCCATCCCGCACACGTCGACGCCGACGGCGAACAGCTCGGGGTGGCGGACCAGCGCGGCCAGCGTCAGGTAGCCGCCGTAGGAGCGGCCGGCCACGCCGATGTGGCCCGGCGCGGCCAGGCCCTCGGTGACCAGGTGGTTCACGGCGCTCGCGACGTCGGCGATCCCGGCGAAGCGGCCGGCCAGGTGGTCGGCCTCCTCGAACGAGCGGCCGAACCCGGTGGAGCCGCGCACGTTCGGCGCGAACACGGCGATGCCGCGGGCGAGCAGCGCGTGGAAGAGCGGGTTGAGGACCGGGCGCTCCTGCGCCTCCGGTCCGCCGTGGAAGTAGAGCAGAGTGGGCACCGGCCCCGGGCCCACCCGCGGGCGGTACCACCAGCCGGTGAGCTCCAGCCCGTCGTGGGCGAGGAAGCGGCGCGCGACCGGGCGGACGAACCGGTAGCCCACGTCCTCCGGGCCGTTCGTGGCGACATCCGTGATCTCGACGGTGGGGTACGCCGTCGGCGTGTGCGAGATCAGGCAGCGGTAGGCCGGCCCGCCGCCGCCCGCCGTGCCCGCCGTGCCCGCCGAGGCGTCGGTCAGGTCGCAGGTCCACACCTCGCCGGGGGCGGTGGAGCCGTCCAGTGCCAGGAGCAGGCCCGCCCCGTCGGGGCCGGGGAGCAGGCCGGTGACCACCTCGCGGGGCAACGACGGCAGGGGGCGCGACGTCCCGTCGGCCAGGCTGTGGACGGCGAGCTCGGTGCGCCCGCCGACGTTCCAGCCGAGCACGGCCGTGGCCGGGTCGAGGAGCAGCAGGCGCTCGAGGTCCGCGTCGGCGCGGCCGGCGAGCAGCCGGGTCGGCCCCGGCCGGCCGGCCGGGTCGAGGAGCACCTCGAGCAGGCCCACCCGGTCGCGGCCGAGGTCGCAGGCGAGCAGGGCGCGGGAGGCGTCCGCGGCGAACGTGCCCGAGACGGCCGTGGCGGTGCCGCCCGCGACCTCGAACGCCTCGACCGCGACCCCGCCGGCGGTCCCGCCGCCGACCGCCCCCGCGGCCAGTCCGCTGGTCATCTCGTCGTTGAGCGGGAACGCCTCGAGCGGGGCTGCGCCCGGTCCCAGCGGGTCGGGCGCGTCGACCCGGGCCACCAGCACGCGCCGGGCGCCGCGCGGGCCCTCCCGCAGGAGCAGCAGCCACCGGTCGGCGGTCTCGTGGACAGCGCAGACCTGCAGGGCCAGTCCCACGGCGAGGTGGCGGCGGTGCCCGGCCGGGTCGACGGCGACCACGTGGGTCAGCCCGGAGCGGGCGGACTCGGTGACCACGAGCAGCCGCCCGCCCGCCGCCCACCGGGAGGCCGTGGCCGCGCACGCCTCCACGGCTCCCGCCGTGCCGGGCCGGACGCCACCGGCCAGCCGGTGCGTCGCCGTGCCGTCCGGGCGGACCGTGCCGTCCGGGCGGACCGTGCCGTCCGGGCGGACGAGGTGGACCTCGGTGTGCTCTCCGCCGCCCGGGGCGACGGTGATCGCGATCCAGGCGCCGTCCGGGGACCACAGCGCCGCCCGGACGTGCGCCGGGCCGGTGTCGAGGACCCGTTCCGTCCCGTCGGCCGCGCGGACCCACAGGGCCGGCCGGCCGGTGGCGTCCCCGACGAAGGCGATCGAGCCGTCCGGGCCGGGTGCGGGCCCGCGCACACTCGGCGGCGCGGCCCACTCGTCCACCAGGTCCCGCGGGGCCGGGGGCGACGACTCCACCGCTCCCAGGATCGGCGAGTCCACCGGTTGGACCGGGACGGCACCAGCCGGCAGCGCACCGGCTGGTGCCGCGGTGGTCTCACACCGCGCCGCGACGGTTTGGGGCGGGAAGCCGGTGAGAACCGACTCGACCGGACGGATCATCGGGTTTGCGGTGTGGCGACCCGGACCTTCATACCGGGGCGGAAACGCCGTCCCACGTCAGAACGCATGTTCGTATCCTTTCGGTAGAATGCGACCTGTCCCGGTTCCGGCTTTACCCAGCACCCGAACAGGCTGCCGTACTGGAATCCCACTGCCACCATGCGCGGTTTGTGTGGAATCTTGCCGTAGAACAGCAGGCATGGTGGACGCCGCGACGCGGACCGGCACCGGGTCACCAGGGACCGGGCCGGGCAGGAACGTCCGACAGAAAGCAGGCCCGAACCGGGCGATCCCGGCGAACGGGTGGGGCCTGCCGGTAAAGCGCCTTGAGGACAAGGCGCCCGGCCGGGTCGAGAAAAAACCCGCCGCGTACACCTCCCAGCTCTGTTCTGCCTGCGGGCATGTCGCCGACGCGAACGCGGCCAGGAACATCGCGGCGGGGCACGCCGTGACCGCGCGGGGAGGCATCGGATTGCCGAAGCCCGTGAACCGTGAACCTCAACTAACCACACCTCCTCTGGTCGTTGTGTGAAATTAATTGAAATCCCCGCCCCTCAGAGCGGGGAGGATGTCAATCACACCCCCTGTGTCTGCAGCCACATCTCGAGCAGGGCGGCCTGCCAGAGCGCGTTCGCCCCGAGCGTCGTGCGGTTCGAGTTCGGGTCGGCGAGCATCTCGTCGACCCAGTCCTTGCGGAACAGCCCGCGGCCCCGGGCGACCGGGTCGGTCAGCGCGTCGGCGACCCGGGCCAGGAACGGGCCGTCGAGGTGGCGGATCGCCGGCACCGGGAAGTAGCCCTTCGGCCGGTCGATGACGTCCGCCGGCATCAGCGGCCGGCTGAGGTCCTTGAGCACGCCCTTGCCACCGGAGGCGAGCTTCAGCTCGGGCGGGCACGCGGCGGCGAGCTCGACGAGCTCGTGGTCGAGGAAGGGGGTGCGGGCCTCCAGGCCGGCCGCCATCGTCATGTTGTCGACCCGCTTCACCGGGTCGTCGACCAGCATCACCGTGGAGTCGATGCGCAGCGCGGCGTCGACCGAGGTCTGCGCGCCGGGCTCGGCGAACCGCTCGGCGACGAAGTGCCGGCTGGCATCGCCCTCGGTGAGGTGGTGCGGCTCGACCATCGCCGGCAGCTCGGAGTGCGGCCGGTCGGCGAACACCCGCAGGTAGGCGTCGACGGCGTCGCCGCGCGGGACGCTCGCCAGCGGCGGGTACCAGGAGTAGCCGGCGAAGACCTCGTCGGCGCCCTGGCCGGACTGCACGACCTTGACGTGCCGGGCCACCTCCTGCGAGAGCAGGTAGAACGCGACGCAGTCGTGGCTGACCATCGGCTCGCTCATCGCGGCGACGGCCGCGTCGATCGCCGGCAGCAGCCGGTCGCCGGGGACGCGGATCTGGTGGTGGTCGGTGCCGAAGCGCCGGGCGATGATGTCCGAGTAGTGGAACTCGTCGCCGGACTCGCCGCCGGCGGCCTCGAAGCCGACGCTGAACGTGGCCAGGTCGCGCTGCCCGGCCTCGGCGAGCAGCGCGACGATGAGGCTGGAGTCCAGACCGCCGGAGAGCAGCACCCCGACGGGGACGTCGGCGACCATGCGCCGGCGCACGGCGGTGCGCAGCCGCTCGCCGATCGCGTCCCGCCAGTCGTCCGCCGTCCAGGAGGCGTGGTCGGCCTGGCGGGTGAAGTCGGGCCGCCAGTAGACCTCGTCGCGGGTG
Organism: Parafrankia discariae; assembly: GCF_000373365.1. Taxonomy (NCBI): domain Bacteria; kingdom Bacillati; phylum Actinomycetota; class Actinomycetes; order Frankiales; family Frankiaceae; genus Parafrankia; species Parafrankia discariae. The sequence continues at coordinate 56,026 of NZ_KB891263.1, read as the reverse complement.
GTGCCGTCCGCCTCGACGGTCCGGATGGTGGCCTGCGGCAGCTTGCGCACGCCGGCCAGGATCGTGTGCGGCGGCGGGACCACCGAGTGGAACGACAGGTAGTGGTGGAAGGCGACCAGGTCGATGTCGGAGGACACCCCGCCGCCGGCGAGCAGGGCCGGCAGGCTGGAGGCGAAGCGCAGCCGGTGCGGGTCGCGGGCCACGTAGAGCGGCTTGATCCCGAGCCGGTCGCGGACGAGGACGAGCCGGCCGGTGTCACGCTCGTACACGGCGAAGGCGAACATGCCGGCGAAGTGGTCGACGCACCGGGGACCCCAGTGGTGGTAGGCCTTGAGGATCACCTCGGTGTCGGAGGTGGAGAAGAAGCGGTAGCCGGCGTCGACGAGCCGGTCGCGCAGCTCCTGGTAGTTGTAGATGCAGCCGTTGAACACCGCGGTGAGGCCGAGCGCGGTGTCGACCATGGGCTGGGCGCCCCGCTCCGACAGATCGATGATCTTCAGTCGGCGGTGGCCGAACGCCACCGGGCCGGTGGCCCACAGGCCGACCCCGTCCGGGCCCCGGGCCTCCATCGCGGCGGTCATCCGCCCCACCGCGGCGACGTCCGCCTCCCGGCCGTCGAACCTCAGCTCCCCGCTCAACCCGCACATAGTCCAGCTCCCGTCGATCGGTTGGTCGGACGGCCGTTCTTCCCCTCCTCGACGACGTCCGCCCACCCGGTTCCGGGGACCCGCCGGGACCGTCGGGGCGGGTGCCCCGCGATGACGGCGGGTGGCGCGGTGCGATGCCGAGGACCACATTCGACGGCCCAGGTTTCACCACAATGACAAGGGTGTTGCGGTGCGCGACCGTTCACGCGCACGCCGACGGCCGGCGGGCCCAGGGGACCGCCGGCCGTCGGGGACGCTCAGGGACGCAGCAGCCAGGTGTCCTTCGACCCGCCACCCCGGGACGAGTTGACGATCAGGCTGCCCGGCGGCGCGACCCGACTCAGAGCCGCCGGGGCGACCACGGCGGTCTCGCGACCGGCGTAGACGAAGGCCCGCAGATCGACCGCGCACGGCTGGAGCTCACCGTCGACCCAGGTGGGATGGGTCGACAGCGCGACCATCTCCTGGCCGATCCAGCCGCGCGGGTCGGCCAGGATCCGCTCGCGGACCTCGGTCAGCTCGAACGGCTCGGCCTGCGGGCCGATCACCACCCCGGAACCGCCGTAGCCGTCCACCACCGGCTTCACGACGAGCTGCTCGAGATGCTCCAGGACGTGCGAGCACTGCTCCTGGTCACCGCAGACGTAGGTCGGGACGTCGTCGAGCAGCGGCTGCTCACCCAGGTAGTAAGTGATCATCCTGGAGACGTAGGCGTAGACGACCTTGTCGTCGGCGACCCCGTTGCCCAGCGCGTTCGCCAGCGCGAGCGTGCCGGCCCGCACCGCGCGCAGCAGCCCGGGGCCCAGCGGCAGCCCGTCGGCGCCCGGCAGCCCGGTCAGCTCGTCCTCGTCCACCCGCCGGTAGAGGACGTCGATCCGGCGGCGCCGCCCGCCGTCGACGGCGTAGAGCACGTCGTCGTCGTCGACCAGGATGTCGGCCGGGGTCAGCAGCGGCACCCCCATCTCCTCGGCGAGGAAGGTGTGCTCGTAGTAGGCGGAGTCCTCCTCGCCGACGGTCAGGACGGCGACGGCGGGCTCCCCGCGCACCGCCGGCGGGGCCGCGGCGACCAGCGCCTCGTGCAGCAGCGCCGGCACCGCGTCCACGCCCAGGATGGCCCCGGGCGGGTTGAGCTCGGGCAGCGCCGAACGGGTCAGCCGCCGGCCCTCGACCGCGTAGGCGATCCCGGAGGGCACCCGCAGGTTGTCCTCCAGCACGAGCCACTTGCCGTCGGCGCCGCGGACGAGGTCGATGCCCGCCACGGTCACCCGGATGCCGCCGGAGCGTGGCGACCCGTCGCCGGACAGGACCCGGCCGGAGTGGCGCAGCCCCGGCGAGTCGTTGACCAGCCAGGCCGGGATCACCCCGTCGGCGACCGCGGCGCGCTCCGAGTAGGTGTCGCGCAGGAACGCCTCCAGCGCCCGCACCCGCTGGGTGAGCCCGGCCTGCAGCCGTTCCCAGTCGCCCGGGGTGACGACCCGTGGAACCAGGTCGAACGGGAACGGGCGCTGCTCGGTCTCGCCGTTCACCCGGAACACCACGCCGCGCTCGATCTGCTCTGCCTGCATGGCCTCGCCGCGTTCGGCGAGCACGGCCGGGCCGAGGCGGTCCAGGGTGCGCACGACGCCGCGGTAGTGCGCCCGGACGCCGCCGTCCTCCGCGATGACCTCGTCGAACCCGGACGGCTGGTAGCGGTCCAGCAGCGGCGGCAGCGCGGCCGCCGCGCCCACCGACGCGACGGTGCCCGGCGGGTGGACCGCCGACGTCGGCGACTCGCGGGTCTCGGCCAGCACGAGGTCCGCGACGTCGGTCAGCAGGCCGCGGCGGGCGAAGGCCCGCCGCTGACGGGACGCGGCGCTGCCCCGCCCCACCGCCGCCTCGGCCAGGTCACGGACCAGGTCCCAGTCGCCGACCTTCTCCAGGTCGGGGCGGACCTCGGTGACCAGTCGGCGCAGCAGCTCCTCGGCCGGCATGCTGCCGGTGCCCGACAGGTCCACGAGGTCACCCTCGATGCCGGAGCGGGCCGCCCGCCAGGTGGCCGCGCGCAGCAGCTCGGCGCGCGGCGGCGGCGCCGGCGCGCCGGCCTCCACCGCCTCGATCGCCCGGCACACCAGCGCCCGGAACAGCCCCGCGATCAGGATGACGTTGTCGACGTCCGGGCAGGCGTCGCAGATGCGCAGCTCGACGGTCGGCAGGTGGGCGGACGGCCGGACGTCGAAGTAGACCATGCCCGGGTCGCTGATGACGCCGGACTTCACCAGGTCCGCCACCAACTGGTCGTACTCGGCGGCGGTGCGGAACGGCCCGGCCACGCCGGCGGTCGGCCAGCGCTGCCAGACCATCGTCCGCATGCTCGCGTAGCCGCTGTCGGAACCGCGCCAGAACGGCGAGCTCGCCGAGAGCGCCAGCAGCATCGGCAGCCAGGGCGCCACCCAGGCGGTGACGGCCATCGCCAGGTCACGGTCGGCGACGTCCACGTGGACCTGGGCGCCGCAGATGAGCTGCTCGCGCGCGAGCAGCTGGTACTCCTCGGTCATCTGGATGTAGCGCGGGTCCCGCGAGACGTCCAGGACGGACATGTCGACGATCGGCACCGTTCCCGCTGCGGCGGGGCCGAGGCCGAGCGGCTCGGCCACCGCGGCGAGGCGGCGGCGCAGGTCTAGCAGGTCCGCCCGCAGGTCGGAGAGGTCCGTACAGGGCCGACTGTTGGTTTCGACCACGGAGCGCAGCAGCTCCGGGGAGTACTGGTCGTCGGGGAGGCCGCGCAGGATCTCCTCCGCGCGGGGCACCAGCTGCCTGGTAGCGAGATCGAGAATGTGGAATTCTTCTTCAACACCGACGGCCGCGATCCGCGCGTCGCTCATGAATACCTACACTCTGTCACTGTCGTACAGGGCCGAGGGGTCACGGCGATATGTCCTGAGTCTGTCACAGGTCGCCGTGAATCGGAATTCTTCGGGAGCGGTCTCCGATGGTGCCGCGCCCGGCGCGGAAATCGCCCGCGCCGCGGCCGCGCCGCCGTCCTCGATGTTCACGTCGGCTCCGAACCTCATCCTGCGCGGTCCGCCACGCATGGCGGTTCCATGCGGGCCGAGTCCGCGACGGCCACCGCTCACACGGCCGGAGCCGGGAGCGGGCAACGCCCTGCGCGCCGGCCGGAGCACGCGTCCACCCGGACCAGCATGCTAGTGGTACCCACGGGGAACCTGTTAAAACCGTGATGAAACACCCATGGACATCACGTCCTGCCTGCTCGCGGCGCATGTTCCGGGCGCCTGGGGACGCACCCGGCCGGACTCCGCGCGACGGTTCCGCCGGGGTCGCGGCGCACACGTTCCATCCTCGCGGGCGGCAGAACGGATCAGCCGCAAGCAGCTCATCGGGCACCGCACGGAGCACCGTACGGGTCGGCCACCGGCCGGCCACGGATCGCCAGGGCGCGCGGACGCGGGGCCACCGACCCGTTTCGGGATACCGGACGACGCGGCCCGGCCGGCGTCGGCTGGCGTCGGCCGGGCCGGCAGCGTGCTGGTACGCGCGACGATTCCGACGAATAGCCGCCGCCCACGCAAACACGCGTCGATTTACCGTCGCGGCGACGGCCCGGGACCACGGAAACGGTATTCGGGCACCGAGGGCGCGACGTTTCCCGGCCCGGTTGGGGCCGGATCAGCCGACCGGGACCGGTACCCGCTCGGGCGCGGGCACCGGTGTCACCTCCAGGCCGGTGCCGGGCAGCGCCTCCCGGATCTCGGCCGCGAGCAGGGTCCAGTCCGCCACCCGGGCCGAGGTCGTCCGGTAGGCCAGTCCGATGCGCCGGCGCGGCGCCGGGTCGCGGAAGGTCGCCGTCGCCAGGCCGCGCCCCTCCCCCACCTCGACGCCCACCGCCGCCGCCGGGATCAGCGTCAGCCCCAGGCCGCCGGCGACCATCTGCACGATCGTGGACAGGCTCGCCGCGCGCAGCGCGCTGCGCTCGCGTGCCCCGGCCTCGCGGCAGACGTCCAGGGCCTGCGCCCGGAAGCAGTGCCCGTCCTCCAGCAGGAGCAGATCCCGCCCGCACAGGGAGGACACCGGCAGCGCGGCGCCGCCGGCCATCGGATGATCGACGGGCATCACGAGCACGAAGTCCTCGTCGTAGAGCGGCAGCTCGGCCACCCCGGGCTCGTCCGTCGGCAGGGCGAGCAGCGCCAGGTCCAGCGAGCCGCCGCGCAACTCCTCCAGCAGCGCGGACGTCTGCGCCTCGCGCAGCCGCAGCCGGGCGTCCGGCCGGCGGGCCCGTAGCGACGGCAGCAGCCGCGGCAGCAGGTAGGGCGCCACCGTGGGGATCACGCCGAGCCGGATGTCGCCCGACAGCGGTGCCCGCGCGCGCATCGCGAGCTGGGCGATGTCGTCGACGGCGCCGAGCACCCCGCGCGCCCGCTGGACGATCTCCTCCCCCACCGGCGTCAGCAGCACGCTGCGGGTCGTCCGCTCGACCAGCTGGATGCCCAGGGTGCGTTCCAGCGCGGCGATCGCGCTCGACAGGGTCGGCTGGCTGACGTGCAGCGAGGTCGCGGCCCGACCGAAGTGCCGGTGATCCGCGACACCCACGAGGGCCCGTAGCTGAGCGAGCGTTGGCTGAGGTTGAGCCATAGGGAGAAGCTATCAGACTTGCCGAATCTTTCGATTTCTCTTCTGAGTCGCCGATCGTAAGAGTGGAGCCCGTCGCCCCACCCCGGGGCGCACCGAGAGGAGATCGTCCAGGTGCTGACCGTCGGCGACGTGTTCCCCGCCTACGACCTGACCGGCGTCGTGTCCAGCGACCCCGACACCGCGTTCGTCCAGGAGACCTCCACCAGCCGCACCGGGCAGTGGCGGGTCGTGTTCTTCTGGCCGAAGGACTTCACCTTCGTGTGTCCGACCGAGATCGCCGCCTTCGGCCGGCTCAACTCCGAGTTCGCCGACCGCGACGCGCAGGTCCTCGGCGTCTCCACGGACAGCGAGTACGTCCACCTCGCGTGGCGGCAGAACCACTCCGACCTGCGCGAGCTCCCGTTCCCGATGCTGGCGGACATCAAGCGCGAGCTCACCGCGGCCGCCGGGGTGCTCGGCGACGACGGTGTGGCGCAGCGGGCGACCTTCGTCATCGACCCGGACGGCGTCATCCAGTTCGTCATGGTCACCGCCGGCAGCGTCGGCCGGAACCCGGCCGAGGTGCTGCGGGTGCTCGACGCGCTGCAGACCGACGAGCTGTGCCCGTGCAACTGGCAGAAGGGCGAGGCCACCCTGGGTGCCGCGGCGCCGGCCCCGGCGGAGGTCGCGGCCTGATGGGAGTCGCCCGGCTGCGGGAGCTGCTTCCCGACTACGCCAAGGACCTACGCCTCAACCTCGGCTCGGTGACCTCCCAGTCGCAGCTGAACCCCCAGCAGCTGTGGGGCACCGTCCTGACGTCGGCGATCGCCAGCCGCGGCGCGACCACCCTGACCGAGCTCGAGACCGAGGCGCTGGAGCATCTCAGCCCCGAGGCCGCCAAGGCGGCTCGTACGGCCGCCGCGCTGATGGCGATGAACAACGTGTACTACCGGACGCTGCACCTGCTGGAGGACAAGGAGTACTCCAGGCTGCGCGCCGGGCTGCGGATGAACGCCATCGCCAACCCCGGCGTCGACAAGGTCGACTTCGAGCTCTGGTCGCTGGCGGCGTCGGCGGTGAACGGCTGCGGCATGTGCCTGACCGCCCACGAGCACGAGCTGCGTGAGCGCGGGGTGCCTCGGGAAGTCATCCAGGACGCGATCCGGATCGCCTCGGTCGTGCACGCGGTGGCCGTGACGATCGAGAGCCACGAGCAGGTACCGGCCACCGCCTGAGCCACCCGGGCCGCCGGCCCGTCATCCCCCCCAGCTGATTCATCGAGGCCCGGCCTCGCGGTCCACCCGACCGCGGCGCCGGGCCATCCTCATGTCCGGGGCCGCCCGCGGGCCACGGGGCCACCCACGAGCCACGGGGCCACCCGCGGGCCAGGGGGGCCACCCGCGTGATCGGGGCCACCCGCGGCCGGCGACCGCCGCGGCTCGCCGTGGTCTCCGTAAATGTCGACCGGCCGGCGAAGGCGACCGAGCGTGATCGCGAGCCGGTCCCGCGCGTGGGCCGCGGGAGTCCACCCCGGCCCCGGATCGCACCGCCACAACCGGAGAACACGCAGATCCGGCGCCTGACCGGGCTCTCGCCGGCACGGCGACGGCAAGGTCTGAGCATCCTCACTTCAGCACTTTGAGTAACCATGCCGCCGCATTACGCCAAGCCAGCTTTGGTTTACACCGTGGTCTGATTCCGCGCAGCCCAACCAGGCAGTCCATCCGATGTCACAATGCAACTTCACAAGCACGCCTTGTAGTCGAAGTTGGGCGACGGCGCGGCGACGGGCACCGACGGCTCCGCCCGGCGGAGCCGACCGCCGACGACGAGCGCGCACAACGGCGACACGGACGCCGCCGGCCGCGACAGGAGCGGGCACCGGCAGCTCGAGGAACTGGGGGACCATCACCATGGCGTTACTGAATCCGGCAAATGTGAGCCCGTCTCGGAACGGGCACGCGCTGCGGGTGCCCCGGCGCGGCGGCGAGGGCGCCACCACGACCGGACCCGACGGATCCGGCGCCGGATCAGCCGGCCCACCGCGGATCCCCCTGCTCCCCGAGAACAAGGTCGGTCAGCAGGTCCGCGTGCCCAAGACCGCCGAACTCGTCGCGGCCCAGCTCCGCCGCCAGATCGTCCGTGGTGAGCTCGTCGAAGGCGACGCCCTACCCCCCGAAGCCGTCCTCATGGAACAGTTCGGCGTCTCCCGACCCACCCTGCGCGAAGCCTTCCGCGTCCTCGAATCCGAAGCCCTCATCTCCGTCCGCCGAGGCGCCCACGGCGGCGCCCGCGTCCACACCCCCGACGGCCAGGTCGCCGCCCGCTACGCCGGCCTCGTCCTCGAACACCGCCACACCACCCTCGCCGACGTCCACACCGCCCACACCCTGCTCGAACCCGCCGCCGTCCGACTCCTCGCCACCCACCACACCGACACCACCCTCACCACCCTGCACACCGCCCTCACCCACCCCGACCCCACCCACTTCCACCACCAACTCCTCGAACACGCCGGCAACCAGACCCTCACCATGATCGCCGGCATGCTCCGCCACATCCTCGACACCCACACCACCCTCCCCACCCACACCACCCCCCACAACCACCACGACCACACCCACCTCCTCGACCTCATCGCCCGCCACGACACCGACGCCGCCGAAACCCACTGGCGCACCCACATCGCCACCATCCCCAGCCAGTCACCCAGCACCGTCATCGACCTGCTCGGCGCACCGCCCGCCACCCATGGCCGCGGCTTCGAGGGCACCCGACCGATGCCGATGCCGACACCCCGGAACTCCGCGGGCTGACCAGGTCAGGAGACTCGGGCCCGGCCGGTCAGGAGACCGTCGTGCGCAGCCGGACGAGGTCGGCCAACTCCGGGGACACCTCGGTCAGCAGCTCGCGGACCCGCGCCACCGCCGGGACGGCCAGCCCGTCGTAGATCTCGGCGAAGACCGTGCGGGCCTCCCGCCGCGGCCAGCGGCCAGGCAGCAGGTCGATCGGAAGATCCGGGTCGAGGCTCGGGAAGCGCCCCCAGGACTCCATCACCGCGGTGCGCGCGGCCAGCGCCTCCGCGCCGCGCACCTCGCCGTGGCGGACCCGCTCCAGCAGGGGAACATAAGTGCGGACGAACTCCTCGTAGGTGCGCTGCAGCTCGCTGAGATCCCAGGCGGCCATCGGCGGGCGGGGATCGCTGCGGCGCGCTTCCGACGTGGTGATCAGCACCGTCGACGCGGTGACACCCAGCTCGGCGAAGACCCGGCGGGCCGCCTCACCGGCGGACCGCGGGGTGACCCACATGCCGTCGTAGAGCGGGGCGAAACCCAGCCAGCGCAGTCGTGCCCGCACGGCGTGCCGCACGTCGCGCTGGTCCTCGGGGATGGAGAAGGCCGCCACCGTCCAGCGTCCGTCCCACGGGTCGTGCCGCAGGCCGAAGGTGAAGATCCGGTTCGCCGACGCGTCGATCGCGGCCGAGGCCTCCGCCGTCAGGCCGTAGTAGGTGTTGCGGCCGATCCGGGACGATTCCAACAGGCCGCGCCGCGACAGCCGGCTGAGCGCGGCCCGGGCGCCGACCGTGCTGACGTCGAAATCGGCGAGCAGGCTGACCAGCACCACCGACGGCACGTGCTCCCGGCGGCCGGCCCAGTAGTCACCGAGCAGGGTGGTGAGCAGGTGCTGGGGCTGCGCACCCACCTGGACTCTGGGCAGGTCGACCATGTCGACCAGAGGAGGTGCCGGATTCACACCTTGGGCCCCGGCCTGCGGCCGGCGGACGGCCGGGCGCCGGCCACGACCCGGATCACGGTCGCGACCTGCGAGCCGCGCGGGCGCTGTCACGCTCTCCGATTTTACGAGCCCCTACCGACATTCCACGCGATCGGTCCGGATCTCCTGTGGTCCGGGTGACGTCGGTCGTCTCCTGACGGGCGACCTGTACGCTCGGCGACCATGAGCACTGGACGGGTGCGCGTACGGTTCGCGCCGTCGCCGACCGGCATCTTCCACGTGGGCGGGGCACGATCGGCGCTCTTCAACTGGCTGGTGGCCAGGGGCTCCGACGGTGACTTCGTCCTCCGCGTCGAGGACACCGACGCCTCGCGGAACCGGCCGGAGTGGACCGAGGGCATCATCAGCGCGCTCGACTGGCTGGGCATCAGCCCAGGTGGCTACGAGGGCCCGGTGTTCCAGTCGGAGCGGGCCGACCGGCACGCCGAGGCGGCCGCGGGCCTGTTCGCCGCCGGTCGCGCCTACTACTGCGGCTGCACCCGCGACGAGCTCGCCGCCCGCACCGGCAACGCCCAGCACGGCTACGACGGCTTCTGCCGGGAGCGCGGGCTCGGCCCCGGCCCGGGGCGCGCGCTGCGGTTCCGCACCCCCGACGAGGGCACCACCGTGGTCCTCGACGTGATCCGCGGCACGCCGGAGTTCCCGAACGACACCATTGAGGACTTCGTCATCGCCCGGGCGGACGGCTCGGCGGTCTTCCTGCTCGCGAACGTCGTGGACGATCTCGACATGGGCATCACCCACGTCGTGCGCGGCGAGGAGCACCTGTCCAACACGCCGAAGCAGCAGCTGCTGTGGGCGGCGCTCGGCACGCCGCCGCCGGTCTGGGCGCACGTCCCGGTGATCGTCAACGAGAAGCGCCAGAAGCTCTCGAAGCGGCGCGACAAGGTCGCGCTGGAGTCGTACCGCGCCGAGGGCTATCTCGCCACGGCCATGCGCAACTACCTGATGCTCCTGGGCTGGGCTCCGCCCGGCGACGAGGAGATCGTCCCGTTCGAGACCATCGAGGCGTCGTTCCGGCTCGAGGACGTGAAGCCCTCTCCCGCGTTCTTCGACGAGAAGAAGCTGCGGGCCTTCAACGGTGAGTACATCCGCGCGCTGACCGTCGAGGAGTTCGTGGCCGCGTGCGAGCCGTGGCTCGTGCCCGCGCCCGGCTCGCCCGGCGCGCCGGAGGCGGCGGCCGGGGAGGACCGGGCCGTGGGCGCGACCACGACGGTGCCGGCCCCGCCGTGGTCACCGGAGCGGTTCTCCGCCGAGGTCTTCGCCGCCGCCGCGCCGCTGGTGCAGTCCCGGGTGGCGGTGCTGTCGGAGATCGTCCCAATGGTCGACTTCCTGTTCCTGCCCGAGGCGCCGGTGGACGAGACCGCCTGGGCGAAGACCATGAAGGGCCCCGCCCTCGACCTGCTCACCGAGGCGGCCGAGGCCTACGAGAAGGCCGCCTGGGATCACGACGTCCTGCGCGAGACGCTGATCGAGGTCGGGGAGCGGCACGGGCTGAAGCTCGGGAAGGCCCAGGCGCCCGTCCGGGTGGCGGTCACCGGCCGGACGGTCGGCCCGCCGCTGTTCGAGTCGTTGGCGATCCTCGGCCGCGAGGAGACGCTGCGGCGGCTGCGCGGCGCGGTGGAGCGCCTCGGTACGGCGGCGAACCCGGCCTGAACGTGCCGGCCTGGGCGCGCCGAGTCCAGGCAGCCCGTCCGCTGACGTCATGGGCCCGGGTCGTGGTTGGGACAGACCACGACCCGGGCCGGAGACCCGTCGGAGGGTGGGGGGTACCTCCGCCGGGTGGACCGGGGACCTTCGCAGCGACACCGTCATCACAGCACCGCCGCCATAAACGATGCTTAAGAACGGCTCAAGAGACCCTTGGATCCGGAGACGGTCACCCGCCGTGGACCTTGCGGGCTGGCATCGTGACCGACGCGACCTCCCGCGCGGGCGACATCGACCTTTAATGGAGTCGATGTCTACAGACCGCTACATCGAGCGCATCACGTCCCGCGAGGCGGCGGTGCGGCGGCCCGCCACGATCCGCGAGGTCGCGGCGCTCGCCGGCGTCAGCGTGTCGACCGTCAGCAACGCGCTGGCCGGCCGGCGGTCGGTCAGCGGAGCGTCCAGCGCCCGGGTGCGCGCCGCGGCCCACCGCCTCGGGTACCGCCCGGTCGACGCCGCGCGGCCGGTGCGGACACCGAGCCGGCACGCCATCGGCCTCGTCGTCCCGGACGCGCGCAACCCGTTCTTCGCCGAGATCGCGCACGGCGTCGAGACGGTGGCCCAGTCGTCCGGCTGGGCGGTGTTCCTCGGCAACACCGACCTCGACGACGCGCGCGAGGCCGACTACCTCGACCGCCTGGCCGGGGCGGCCGACGGCCTCCTGGTCTGCTCTGCGTCCGGGCAGGCCGAGCAGCTGCAGCACCTGGTCGACAGCGGCGTCGCCGTGGTGGCCTGCGACGAGCGCCTGGAGCTGACCGGCGCCGGCGGGATCTTCGCCGACGACGCCGCGGCCGGGCGGCTCGCCGCCGGGCACATCCTCGCCCGCGGCGCGCGCCGGATCGCGATGATCTGCGGGCCGGAGCACCTCGGCACGGCCCGCGCCCGCCGCGCCGGCTTCCGCGCCGAGCTGCAGGCCTCGGGACGTTCGCTGCCACCGTGGCGCTCGATCGCCAGCCGGTACACGATCGAGGCGGGGCGCTGGGCGGCCGACCAGCTGCTCGCCGCCGACCCTCAGGTCGACGCGATCTTCTGTTCGAACGATCTGCAGGCCGTCGGCGCGATGCGGGCGTTGCGGCACGCCGGCCGGCAGGTGCCCGGTGGTGTGCTGATCACCGGAATCGACGGAATCCCGTGGGGTGAGCTCACCGAACCGTCACTGACGACGGTGGCCCGCCATCCCGAACGGCTGGGGGCCGAGGCGGCCCGGCTCCTCATCGACATGGTCGGCGACGACGCCCGACCCCGCGAGGTCGTGCTGCCGGTGGAGCTGGTCGAGCGGGAGAGCACCCGCCGCGTCTGAGCACCGGCCGGGGGGTCAGCCGGTGCCGGCACCGGTGCCGGACGCCGGCCGGCGGGGCCGGATCAGGCGGTGGGCGCAGCTGACGAGGTAACGGCGGAACTCCTCGTCGTCCAGCGCCGTCACCCGGGGGTCGGAGCCGGCGCCGCGCAGCCCCGCCAGCAGCATGCCGGCCGCCATGACGGAGCCCGGGTCGGGGTCCGGCCCGGCGAGCAGCGCGACGAGACGCTCGCCCAGGGTGGGAAACTCCGGGTACCGCTGCAGGATGGTCGAACAGGTCGGATCGCCCTGCATCAGCCCGTATAACCGACGGTTGGCGATGATGAGATCGGCTAAGCCGACGATCATCGTCTCGACCTGGGTGGCCCGGGACCGCCGGCTCTCGGCCAGCCGCACCAGCCCCATGATCTGCTCGAGCGCCGGGCGCACGACCGCGAGGACGATCTCGTCCTTGCTCTTGTAGTGGTGGTAGACGGCCGCCTTGGTGACGCCCATCGCGTCCGCGATCATCTGGAGTGAGGTGGCGCTCACACCGCGCTCGGTGAACAGGTCCAGGGCGGTCGCCCGCAGGCGCTCCCGGCCGGCGCCCGGCCCAATCCGGCGTTCCGCCAGCTCGGCAGTCACGATCTCGGCCCTCCCATCCGGCCCTGGTCACCTCGCTCAGGGGGCCCTCATTGTGGCGCACCACACTCCCACGGGGGGACCGAGCAGGTAGATCCGCGCGAATCAGGCATCGGACGTCCGTCCGGGCCGACCGCCCCGAACGGGGGTACGGGGCACCGTCACGCGGCACCGTCGAGTGGCGCCGAGGAGCCATCACCGGGGCCACGAACGAGGGCCGGGCCGGGCGTCCGCGTGAAACCCGCGACGCACGCGGGCGACCCCGCAAGGAGACGGACTGTTGGGCACCTACCTGTACCGGCTCGGCCGGGCCTCCCACCGGCATCGGCGGGTCGTCCTCGCGCTGTGGCTGGCACTGCTCGGGCTGGCCGGCGCGGGCACCGCCACTCTCACCGGCCTGGGCACCGCGACACCCACCGGCGCTCTCACCGGCGCGGGTACCACCGCGGCCTCCGGGGGCGGGCTCGTCGCGGTGGGCTCGGAGTCGCAGCGGGCGGCCGACCTGCTGCGGCGACGGCTGCCGGGCGGCGAAGTCGACACCGCGACAGTCCGGCTGGTCCTCACCCTCGACGCGCGGCGGGGCACCCGGGGCCGCCTCGACGACCCCGACCGCCGGCGCGCGATCGAGGACGTCCTCGCCGCCCTCGGGCGGGCGCCGCTCGTCGGGCGGGTCGGTGATCCCTTCGGCGGCGGCGGGCCCCTCGGTGGCGGCGAGCCCGGCACCGGCGGCGAGCCGGGCGTCCCCGGCGTCGGGTCCGTCGAAGGCGGGATCTCCAGTGACGGCCGGACGGCCTACACACAGGTCACCTACACCGTCCGCTACGCGCGGCTGACCGCCGGGGCACGGGCGGCCCTGTTCGCCGCCGCGGACCCGGCCCGCGCCGCCGGCATCGACGTCGAGCTCGGCGGGACGGCGCTGGACGGAGTGTCCGAGCGGAGCCAGCTCGGCTCCGTGGAACCGGCTGTCGCCGCCGGCGTCCTCGTGGCAGTCGTCCTCGCGGCGATGCTTGGTGTCCTCACCGTGGCCTTCGGCTCGTTCGTCGCGGCCGTNCCGCCACGACACCGACGCCGCCGAAACCCACTGGCGCACCCACATCGCCACCATCCCCAGCCAGTCACCCAGCACCGTCATCGACCTGCTCGGCGAATAGCCAACGGTCCGGCGGGCACCCGCCGGACCGGCACCGACGGACCAACACCTCGGTGGGCCCGGCGTGCCCTCGCGTCAACACGCAGGGCACGCCGGTAGACACACCACGTTGCACAGCCGGAACCGAGGGCGACGGAGCGGGAACAGAACCAGCCTGACCGGCGCGAAAATCCGCTCGACTGGCACAGAAGAGTGGGGTCGGAAACACGAACGACCCCAAGCTTTCACCAACGCTGGTGGTGGAATGGCGCACGCCACGTTACGGTGTGCGCCATGCCGCTGTCGGGACTCGCCTGGCAGACTCTCCCGGACGCGGGGGCGTTGGCCCTGGTCGACACAAGTTCACGGCGGGCTGCAGCACTCGCCCGTCCCCACCCCAACGAGCTCCCCATGATTGACGTGGTCGACGTCGAACGCCTGGTCGTGGCGTGGCTGTCGCCGCACACCCGGTATGCCGCCGAACAACACCTGGCCGAACGGGTCGATGACGATCCGCACCGAACGATGGGGGCGTTGTGCTGGCTGCTTGCCATGTGGACGGTCACGATCCACCTGCGCACCGGGCAGTCCCCGTCCGCGGTGATCTCCGCGATGTCCTACCGGACGGTGTGGCGCAGCCCGGAGGCACCGGAGTCGGAACGGGTCTGGGAGATCCTCACCGACCGGATCAGGCTCGGCACTTTGGCCGCGCTGACCGCGGACCGTGACACCGCTGTCGAGTTCCACTCCCGCGTCAACAGCCCGCGCGGGCTGGCGCCCGTCCTGCTGCGCCACACGCTCGGTGTGATGGCGGGCGTCGTCGACGACATGAACATCATCGGCGTGGACCCGCAGGACATGGCGGGCACCCTCGCGCTCTACACGATCGACCCGGACGGGCCGACCGTGCCGTGCTTCCGACCGCTGACCTGAACGGACAGAGCGCGCGCCGCCCCGCCCCGGGCGGCCATCCGCGCGGCGACGGATCCGGTGGTCACGTTCCACGACGGCCGGGCGGGCCGCCCGGCCGTCGTGCGGGCGGCCCGCCCGGCCCGGCCGGCGCGGCCGCCTCGAGCCGCCACCGACCGCCAACCACCGGTGCGGGCCGCCCGGGGCGCCGCCTGCGCCGCGGCGCCGGGCGGGCCCGCGGGCGGGGAGTCGATGTAGACCGCTCTCGTCATCCCGGCGTGGCCGTGGATGGCGAGCAGCGTCTCCATCGACGGGTAGATGGCGACCGACCCATGCTCGGAGTTCCACCACAGGACACAGGTGCCGTCCGGAGCCTGCGCCCCGAAGGCGACCGAACCCGTGCCGGACACCCCGGACACGTCGACATCACGCTCGAGATGAAACCGCCGTACCTGGCGAGCGGACATACTGGCCGACCTCCTCGCGGGTCACATCGCCGTGCCCCTGAGCGTTGCGCTACACCCCACCGGCGGCCACCCGGTCACCGGCTGGTCGGGCCACCGTAGCCGCCGGTGTCGGCGGCGGTCATCCGTTTCGCCGCGCCGGACCTCGGCGCGCCCGCACGTGCAGGCGTCGCCGCAGGTCACACGCGCACGCCCAGCTGATCAGACCACAGCGGTGTCCACCCGGACAGCACCGGCGCACCACGAGCTCCGCGGACGCCGCGGACGCGTCAGCCGGCGGCGCGGAACAGCGCCTCGGGAAACCGGCGGGCGGCGGCCGGGGTGAGGAACGAGTCGTAGGCGGTGACCCCGAGCAACCGGCGTTCCAGGAAGGCCACCGTGTAGTAGGTGGTCAGGCGGTGGGCGCGCTCGATGTCGACGGCCGGCGGCCGGCAGGTCATCTCCGCCGTCACCTCCAGCCGCACCCGCACACCCTCGGGAACCGGGCGGTCACGCACCGCCGCGGCCTGGGCGCAGATCTCGGTGAACGAGTTGTGCGTCCCGCCCGTCACCGTGACCAGGTAGCGCGGGTGCGCGCCGTGCAGGCCGGCGAAGGTGCGCCCGGCGTTGCGCTCCACCGGCGCCACCAGGTCGCCGCCGCCGCCGACGAGCAGCGTCGGGACGCGCACCCGGTCGAGCTCTCCCGCCGGCACGACCTCGGTGGCCGGCGCGATCCCGACCACGGCCCGCACCCGCGGGTCCGCCGGCGCCCGCAGGAAACCCACGGTCGAGACCACCGAGGTCAGCCCGCCGAAGGAGAACCCGAGGACGGCGATCTCGTCCGCGCGCACCATCCGCGACAGCGGGCGGTTTTCCTTCGTGAACGCGCTGATGACCGCCGAGACGTCGAGCAGACGGTCGCTGGCGAGCTCGGCGAGCGGGGCCTGCCGGCCCTCCGCCGTCTCGATCATGGTGTCACCGGGATGGTCCGGCGCGGCCACGACGAAGCCGTGTGTCGCCAGCGCCTCGGCCAGGTAGGCGAGCTGCACCCGGCTGCCGGCACTGCCATGCGAGAGGACCACGAGCGGGAACCGGCCCGGCGCCACCGGGATCTCCCCGTGGGCCGAGGCTGACAACACGTCCACGCCCGGCGCCACCGGATAGCGCGCCACCGGATAGCGCGCGACCGACGACGCGGCGACCGACGACAGCGCCGCCGGGCCGGGAGGCGCCAGGGTGCCCGGATACCAGATCGAGGTGGTCAGGATCCGGCCCGGGCGGGCCGGATCCGAGACGGTCACGGTCTGGTACCCGGCGGCGAACGGGCCCGGCTCGTCGGGTGCCGCGAGCGGGGCGACCCCGCCCGACCCGCCGGCCAGGATCACGCCCGCCCGGGCCGGGCCGGCGGACGGCGGACCGGGCAGGCAGAGCAGCAGCCCCACGAGCAGGGCGGCCACCAGCAGGACACGCGGCACGACCGCGCCGCTTCCGGCGCTTCCCCCCATGCGACTGACACTACGCACGGTCACGACACCCGGCGCGCGGCGTGGTCCTTCTACGTCACATCACCCCGTCTGGCCGGCGACGGCTGGTTTCGGGAGGGCCTCACCGCCGGTTACCGAGGCTCATCACGGTCGTGACGTCGTCGCCGTCCGGGCCGCCGAGCAGTTCGGTGAGGCGGCGCGGGCGGCCGACGTGATAGCCCTGCGCCAGGCCCACCCCGAGGTCGAGCAGCAGCTGAGGCAGCGACGCCCGGTCCACCCCCTCGGCGATGACGAGCATGCCGGCCGTCCGGGCGATCTGGACGACCGCCTCCACCAGCGAGCGGTCCCGTGGGTTCGCGTCGACGTTACGGACGACGTTCGCGTCGATCTTCACCGCCCACAGCGGGAGGTTGCGCAGGGCGACGATCGCGCCCGTCTGCATCCCGAAGTCGTCCAGCAGGACGGGGCAGCCGGCGGCGCCGACCTGCTCGGCCAGCCGCCGGGCCGCGTCCGGGCTGGCCACCGCCGCGCTCTCGGAGATCTCCAGACCCAGCCGAGCCGGGTCGACCCGGCCGTCCCGCAGGGTGGAGAGCACGAAGTCACCGAAGGCGGGATCGTGCAGGGACCGGGCGGCCAGGTTGACGTACAGCCGGCCCGGAACCCCGCTGACCAGGGCGTTGACCGCCCGCAGGACGACCCACCGGTCGAGGTGCAGGCCCAGGTCGGTGTGCTCGGCCGCCGCGAGGAAGCCTCGCGGCCCGAGTTCCGGCCACACGCCGTCCCGCAGCCGGGAGAGCAGCTCGAAACCGACCACCTCGCGGCTGGCGAGATCGACGAGGGGCAGCACGTCCAGTGCCATCTGGCCGCTGTCGAGCGCGGCGGCGACCCGGCTGGTCACCGTCACCCGCAGCGCGGCCTCGTCGTACTGCTCCCGGGTGAACAGCCGGGCCCGGTTGCGCCCGGACCGCTTCGCCGCCCGCAACGCGAGGTCCGCCCAGGCGAACGCGGCCTCGCTGCCGGCCGCCAGGTCCAGCGGGACGACGCCGATGCTGACCGTGGCCCGGGCCGCCGGGAGTTCGCCGGCCGCGACGGGCCCGGCGGCGAGCGTGCCGCAGAGCCGTTCGGCGACCGCCAGCCCCTCGCCGCCGCCGCCGGTGGGCAGCAGGACGGCGAACTCGTCCCCGCCGAGCCGGCCGAGCACCGCCTCGGGCAGCTCGGCGCGCAGGCTGTGGGCGAGCCCGCGCAGGACGGCGTCGCCCGCCGTGTGACCCTGCAGGTCGTTGACGTCCGCGAGGTGGTCGACGTCGAGCAGCAGCAGGCAGCCCGGTGGGCCCGCCGGGCCCGCGGCCTCCGCCTCGAGCGCCTCGACCGCCGGGCCCGCGGTGGCCGAGGCGGCGGCCGCCGCGGCCGCGGCCGCGATGCGGGCGTCCAGCTCCTCGGCCATGGCGTACCGGGTGGCGAACCCGGTGAGCGGGTCGACGGCGGGGGCGGTCGGGAACCCGCCGTCGGACCGGGCTGGGGACGGAGTCTCGGCGCCCGCGGCGGCCAGTGCGATCGACGCCGCGGCGTCGAGCCAGGCGGCGTCCTCGGGATCGAGGCCGCCCGCCGCGTCGGTGTCCTGACCGGCGGCGGCCGGGCCGACGGGCCCGGTGGAGGGAAGATCCTCCGCGAGGCCGGAGTCGGCGGGCGCCGGGCGCTGGCCGGCCGCGAGGACGGCCAGGGCGGCCTCGGTCGCGGTGAGCTCGGCGGCGGCCTCCGCAGCGGTGACCTCGGCGGCCCGGGCCGCTTCGGCGGCCTCGGCGGCCTCACCGGTGAGGTCGACGATCTCGAAGAGCAGCAGCTCCGAGGGCTGCCCGGCGCTCATGTCGCGGCAGCTGATGCGCAGCCGGCGCGGCTCGCCGTCGGCGCCGGCCCAGTCGAGGACGGCGGGCGGAGCCGCCGGGTGCAGGCCGGTCAGCGGCAGGCCCGCCTCGGCCACCGCGAGCCGCGCCTCGAACGGCGAGTCGGGGTTCCGCGTCCCGGTGACCAGGTCGACGAGGGCGTCGTTGACCCACGCCACCCGGCCGTCCGCGGTGACGATCAGCATGCCGACAGAAGAAGCCGCCGCGGCCAGCCCCGCAACCCCAGCGATCACCGCACCTCCCGCACCGCGCCGCCCGGAGTGCGCAGTCTAATGTCCGAAAGGACCCCAACCGTCGTTCACCGCGCCGCGCCGGGCGCCTCTTCCACCGGCGGGCCGGTCATCCACCCGGCGCGCCGGGGCCCGGACCGGCGCCGGCCGCGCCCACGGCGGAGCGCAGCTCGGAGTCCAGCCCGGCCCGGGTGGCGAGCTCGACAGCCAGCTCACGCGCCCACGGCAGGACCGGTCCGAGGTCGACGGTGGTCAGCCGGCCGTCGACGACGACCCGCTCGCCGGCCACCCACACCCCGGTGACGTCCCGCGGGGAGGCACAGTAGACGACCGCCTGGTACGGGTCGTGCACGAGCGCCAGCGACGGGCTCGCCTCGGCGAGGTAGACCAGGTCGGCGGACTTGCCGACCTCCAGGGAGCCGACCTCGTCGGCGAGCCCGAGCGCCCGCGCGCCCTCGATGGTCGCCATCCGCAGCACCGTCGGCGCGGTCAGGGCCGTCGCCTGCAGATGGTGCACCTTCTGCAGCAGGGCGGCGACCTTCATCGTCTCCAGCATGTTCTGGCTGTCGTTGCTCGCCGCGCCGTCCACGCCGAGCGCGACGGTGAGCCCGTCGCGCAGCAGCCGCGGGACCTGGCACACCCCGCTGGCGAGGATCATGTTCGAGACGGGGCAGTGCGCGACCGCGACCCGGTGCCGGCGCAGCAGCTCGACGTCGGTGTCGTCGAGCCACACGCAGTGCGCGGCCACCACCTGGGCGTCGAGCAGCCCGCGTCGCGCGGCGAACTCGATCGACCCGGTGCCGCGCGTCGTGCGCGACGCGGTCACCTCCTCGCGGATCTCGTGCAGGTGGACGTGCAGCCGGCCGGTCTCCGTGACCAGCCGGGCCGTCTCGTCGAGCAGTTCGTCGCTGCTCGACGGCACGGTCGCCAGGCCCACCCGGAAGGTGGTGCGGCGCGAGCCGCGGGCCGCGTCGGCGAGCGCCGCGTGCTCGGCGAGGACGGCCGCCATCGGCCGGGGGTTCGCCGAGTCGGCCGGCCCGAACGACACGTCGCCGCGCAGGCCGACCGCGTCGAGGGCGTCGACCACCCCGGGGGTGACCGGGGTGGTCCCGGCCGCCGAGCAGAACATGTCGGCGACCGTCGTCACCCCGGAACAGGCCAGCTCGGCCGCCTTGAGCAGCGTCCCCACGTAGGCCATGTCCCGGGTGAGGTGCCCCTCGATGGGCTCGACGACTCGGACGAACCACTCCCACAGCGTGTGTGTCTCACCGATGCCGGTGACGAGCCCCTCGGAGAAGTGGCCGTGCGCGCTGACCAGCCCCGGGATCAGGATCCCGCCACCGTCCCCGACCACCGGCAGGTCCGCGAACCGCGCCCGGACGTCCGCCGTGGTGTCGACGGCGGCGATCCGCCCGCCGACGACGGCGACCGCGGCGTCCCGCAGATGGCCGCGGGGCCCCATGGTCAGGACGTGCCGGGCCCGCACGACGAAGTCGGCGGGCAGCGGAGCGGGACCCGCCGGTGGTGGGGTCACTTGAGACCGATCGAGGTGTTGATGAACTCGTTGGTGAACAGGTCACCGGGGGCCAGGCCGGCCTTGAGCTCCTTGCGCTGGCCGGTGAAGATCGGCTCGAGGATCTCGATCATGCGAGTCAGCCGGTCCTCCTCCATGTCGCCGACGGCCGCGTTCGGCCCGTTGGCGACCAGGCCGCGCTCCTTCATCGTGGTGACGGCGAACTCGGCCAGGCCCGGCGAGTAGTTCCACACCGAGGCGTTGTCGGCCTGCACGGCCTTGATGATGAGCGCGTTGGTCTCGGCCGGATCGCTCACGAAGTCGACCTGCGACTGCTGGACGATCGGGATCAGCTTCTTCAGGCAGGGCGCGAGGGTCTCCTTGTCACCGGAGCGGATCGACAGCGCCTGCCCGTACACCGGGTACCCGGTGTCGTTGATCAGCTGGAGATCGACGTCGTAGCTGCGGCCGCCCTCCAGCTCGTTCTTGTAGATGTAGGGCTCGGAGGTGGCGAACCCGCCCTGCGCGACGGCGCCGTCCTCGGTCACCCAGCGCGCCGGGCTGCCGTCGTAGCTGCCGTCGACCTGGGACGCCCGCAGGATGCCGGCGCCGAGCAGGTACTGCATGTAGGTGTCGGTCTCGTAGTACAGGACCTTCGTGTCGGTCTGGCCGATGTCGACCAGGGTGTGGAAGTTCGGGCTCTTCGCCTTGTCCCACATGATCATGATGGGGCTGACCTCGAACGGGGCGAAGACGGCCGTGGTCGGCTGATCCTTGGAGTTCTGGATCGCCTCGTCCGTGGAGACCAGGCCCAGGTCGATCTCCGGGTCGAGGTAGAGCTGGGAGCTGACCTGCTCGAAGCCGATGGCCGGCCCGCCGAAGCGCACCTCGACGTTGACGCCGGTGTCCTTGCCCTGGGCGACCAGCGAGCCGGAGATCCGCTTGCCACTGCTGTCGATCTTGGCATCCGGACCGATCAGGTGGTAGAGGAAGCCGTACTCGGACTCGGCGAACCAGTCGGTCTGGATCACCACGTTCTCCGGGCAGACTCCGGCGAGGTCGAGGGCGCCCCCCGCCTCGACGGCCGGCGCCCGCTCACCGGAACCGCTCTCGCCCGTCGTCGGGTCACCCGAGCAGGCCGCGAGGGCCAGTGCCGCCGTCGCGCCCAGGGCCACCACGCCCAGTTTTGTTCGTCTCATGTTGTCGCCTTTCAGGGAAGTATGCGTTTCACGGGGTCCGGGAGGGCGCCGGCGCGGTGCGGGGCGGGCCGGGTCCGGCAGGACGGGCCCGGGGTGGGCCAGGTCCGGCGGGGCGAGGCGGGCTTACCGCGGTCGTTCGACCGGCCGCGGCGGTCCGGCCGAATCCGGACGGTCTCGCATCCACGCTGTACCGGCTGCGTCTCAGCGGGTTTCGGAGCCGTACCAGGCCCCGGTGACAAGCCTGGACAGGTAGCCGAAGAGAACGAAGACGGCCACCCCGAGCAGCGACGCGAGAATGACCGCGCCGAGAAGCTGCTCCGTCATCAGCCGAGCCCGGTACAGATCTATCAGTACACCGATCCCTGGGTCGCCCTGTTTGAAGAAGAAGTCGCCGACCACCGCGCCCACCACAGCCAGGCCGGCCGACACCTGGAAACCCGAGAAGGTCGCGGGCAGCGCCGCGGGAAGCTGCAGCTTCACCAGCAGCACCCATCGCGGAACGCGGTGCAGCGTGAAGAGATCAAGCATGCCGCGGTCGACCGACTGCAACCCGAAGAGCGTGCTGCTGATGATCGGGAAGAGCGCGATCAGCACGCAGACGATCACCCGGCTGACAAAGCCGTAGTGGAACCAGAAACCGATGAGAGGCACCATCGCGAGCGTCGGAATCGTCTGCAGGACAACGGCGTACGGATACACCGAACGCTCGATCCAGCGCGCCTGGCTCATGAGGACGGCCAGCGCCATACCGAGCACGATGGAGATTCCCAGGCCGGTCAGCGCGACCGAGGTGGACAGCCACAACGCGCGTAGCAGCTGTTCGAGGTTGTACCAGTCGAAGAAGGCGACGTCCACGACGGCGTGCGGCGGGGGCAGCAGGAACCGGCGCTTCGGGTCCAGCAGCACCAGACTCACCAGGTACCAGACGCCGATCATGAGCCCGAACATCGCCACCGGGCCGAGGAGATCCACCGACCGCCAGAACGGGCGGCGCCCGGCCGCGGTCACGCCGGCTCCGCGGCGCGCAGCAACCGCGAGATCCGGGCCGTCAGCCGGGTGAACCCGTCGGTGAAGCGGAGGTCCGCCGGGCGCGGATACGGGAACGGGACGTCCAGCTCGGCGACTATCCGGCCCGGTCGGGGAGACATCACGATCACCTTCGTCGACAGGAACACCGCCTCGGCGACCGAGTGCGTCACGAAGACCGCCGCCCCGAACCGGCCCAGGCCGAACAGCCGGAGCAGCTCGTCGTTGAGCCGCTCGCGGGAGAGCTCGTCGAGGGCGCCGAACGGCTCGTCGAGCAGCAGCAGCTCCGGGGCGAGCACCAGCGAACGGGCCAGCGAGACCCGCATCCGCATGCCGCCGGACAACGACCGCGGCCGGTGCCGCTCGAACCCGGTGAGACCGACGAGCTCGATGAGTTCGGCCGCGGTCGGCCGGTAGACGTCGCGGGGGACGCCGGTCACCTCGGCCAGCATCTCGACGTTGCGCCGCACGCTGCGCCAGGGCAGCAGCGTCGGGTCCTGGAAGACGTAGCTGACCCGGTCCGTCGCCCGCCCGACGGTGCCGGTCGTCGCCCCGGTGAGGCCGGAGGCCAGCCGCAGCACCGTGCTCTTCCCGCAGCCCGAGGGGCCGACCAGGCTGATGAAGTCGCCGCGGTTGACGGCCAGGTCGACACCGGTCAGGGCGGTCGTCCCGTCCGGGAAGCGCTTGCCGGCCGCCGCGAGAGTCAGCAGCGGCGCGGCGTCGGCGGAGAGCGCCGTGTCGCTGGCGGGGGATGGTTCGCCCGGTCGCGACACCACTCAGCCCTCGCCGCGGGCGTCGCCGCGGCCCGGGCCGGTGGCCGCTCCGGCGGGCAGGCCGCCGGAGTCCGTCGCCGGCCAGGTGAAGGGGGCCGTCGCGAGCTCCCGCGGGTACACGACGGCGAACCGGCCGCCGGTGGCCTGTTCGATCACCGTCGCGGCGAGCGTGTTCTGGTGCGTCACGTCGAAGCGGACGCCCTCCCAGGGCATGACCGTCTCCGCGCCGGGCACGTTCGTCGCCACCAGCGCCGACCTGATCCGCTCCGGTTCGAGGCCGCCCGCGGCGCCGATCGCCCGGGCCAGCACCATGACCGCCGTGTACGCGGCCGCGGCGGCCTCCGTCATCGGGCCGCCGTAGACGCTCTGGTAACGCGTCGACACCTCGGTCGCCAACGGGTTCGCCTGCGCGACCAGCGCGGACCACCCGACCTGCCGGCTCACCCGCCCGTCGAGACCGGGTACCGCGGCCAGCGGCACCGCCTCCTGCGCGGACCCGTAGACGACGATCCCGGGCGGGGCGTAGCCGAGCCCGCCCAGCGCCTCGCCGAGCACGCGGCCGGAGCCGGGCAGTGCCCCGAAAAGCACCATGTCGGGTGCGGCCGCGCGGACCGCGCCCACCTCGTCGGTGAGGTCCGGGTCGCCGGGCGTGTAGCGCACCTGCGCGACCAGCTCGACGTCGGTCTCCTCGGCCAGCTCCTGGAGCATGGCCTTCAGGTCGTGGCCTTCCGGCCGGTCGCCGTAAATGACGGCCACCCGCCGGCGGGCGACGCCGTCCCGTTCCGCGCCACGCAGCAGGGAAAGGAACGCGCTGCCGAAGCCCCGTACGTCCGGACCGGAGCGGAAGAACCAGCCCAGCCCACGTTCCGTCAGCGCGCTCAACGGAACGTCACCACTCACGAATGGAGTTCCGAGGCGTTCGGCGCGTTGGCTGGCATCCAGCGTCGCCTCGGCGTCGAAGGCGCCGACCATGCCGGCGACGCGCTGTTCGGCCACCAGGCGGTCAGTAGCATCAACCGCACGCTGCCGATCGCTTTCTGTGTCCATTGTCACGATGGAGAGCGAGGCGCGGCCGGCACCCCAGACGCCGGTCGCGGCGAGAGCGGCGTCCGTGCCCGCATTGACGACCGAGGCGGCGAGGTCCGCGCCGCGCTGCGCGTCCCGGCCGGCTTCCGCGTTCGCGCCGGCGAGCGGAGCCAACAGGCCGATCTTGACAACGCCGGAAACCCCGGTGCCGCTGGAATTCGAATCCCCGGAGCAGCCGGTCGCCAGCACCAGAACCGTTGCGATCGCAACGCTTAGGACGCGCGACGGCGACACGATGGCCATGGCTCGTCCCCCACGTCGTCATCTTCCAGGCGCACGTTCAGACACGCGGCACGGCGGTCCGCCCGGTACAGCGTCAGAGTACCGACGCCACGGCACCGACAAGTACCCGCGCAATGCGAGGCCACTCTAGCCAGTTCACCCCCCGACAAGAACAACGGGAGGCGGATCACACCCCAACAAAAGAAGGTTCCTTCCGGCGCGACCCCCTCCCATAGTGTCGACTGCACCGGGAAATACGATTTCCCGACCGGCATGGTTGAACGTGCGCGGAGCTCGTTGGGCGCACGGACCCCGAGAGGTAGGCGACGTGGTATTGCTGCGCGGCGGAGGGCACGACACGGCGGCGGTCTGCCGGCGGCCGTCGGGCCGCCGGCCGGCGCCGCCCACCGCATCGGACGGGGGAACACGATGACCGAGGCACCCGAGCTTGCCAACGCCGGACAGGCCGTCCCCGCGGCCGTCACGGCGCCCACAGCCCTCCCGGCCCAGGGAGCGCACGGAGCGTCGGGTGCCTCCGGGGCTCCGTCGTCCCGGGCTGACCGGCGTTCCCGGGCGCCCCGGCGCGCCGGCTCCGGCCGTTCTCCCCGGACCGTCCGCCCCTCGGCGCGGCGCCGGCGCGCCACCCGGCTGACCCGGGTCGCCCGGGCCGGCCGGCGGGATCTGGGCGGCCGGGTCGCCGACCTGCCGGTGCGCCGCCGGCTGCTGCTGTCGATCGCGATCCCCGCCGCGGCGTTCCTCAGCGTCGCCGTCCTCGGCGCCGTCACCTGGATCTCCGACGCGGCGAGCTACGGCCGCGGCGTGCACGCGGCCGTCCTGGGCCGCGACATCGCGGCGACGGTCCACGAGCTGCAGATGGAGCGGGACCTGGCCGCCGGTTTCGTCGCCGGTGGGCGGCAGAACCGGCCGGACGGCGCGCGGTGGGTCGAGCGGCTGGCGGCGCAGCACCGCTCGGTGGACGACGCCGTCGCCACCGTGCGCGGCGGGCTGGCGAAGGCGTCCGACAACTTCGGCCCGGCCGCCGGCCCGGCCGCGCAGCGCGCGCTGCGCAGCCTCGACGAGCTGCCGCGCGCCCGCGCCGCGGCCGACGGCGCGGGCCTGCCCCTCGGGGCGGTGCTCAACCAGTACTCCACGACCATCGCCGACCTGCGCGAGGTCGACCGGCGGATCGGGCCGGACCGGGTCGACGGCGACCTCGGCTACACGACGACGGTGCTGCGCGACCTGTCCGAGGTGAAGGAGGTCGAGTCGCAGGTCCGGGCCGAGCTCTACGCCGTCGCCCAGGTCGGGCACTTCGACACCGGGCAGGCCGACGCGCTCTCGAGCCTGCTGGCGCAGACCGACGCCGCGCGGGCGGCGTTCCGGGACGTCGCCGACGCCGACGACCGGGCCCGCTACGACCGGGTGGTCAACGGCCAGGCGGTGCTCACCGTCGAGCGGATCTCCGATCGGGCCATCAGCCGCCAGCATCTGCTCGACCTCGACGTCGACCCCGAGCAGTGGTTCGCCGCCAGCACCACCCACATCGAGCTGCTGCGCACCGTCGAGTCGGGACTGTCGCAGAACGTGATCGACGAGGCCGACACACTGCGCGCGGACGCCTGGGGGCGCACGGCGCTCATCGGCGGCTTCATCATCGCGATCACTCTGGCCGCGGTGCTGCTGACCATGGCGATCGCCGCCACGATGACCCGTCCGCTGCGGGCGCTGCGCGACGGCGCGCACGACGTCGCGCACGAGCGGCTGCCGCGCATCATCGAGCAGCTGCAGACCGCCGGGGCGGGCCAGGTCGACACCAGGATCCACTCCATCGGCATCCGGTCGAAGGACGAGATCGGCGAGGTGGCCCGCACGTTCGACGACCTCCAGCGCGAGGCGGTGCGGCTGGCCGCCGAGCAGGCCGTCCTGCGGCGCAGCGTCAACACGCTGTTCCTGAGCCTGTCCCGCCGCAGCCAGAGCCTCATCGAGCGCCAGCTAGCCCTCATCGACCGGCTGGAACGGGCCGAGGAGAGCCCCGCGCAGCTCGAGAACCTGTTCCGGCTCGACCACCTGGCCACCCGGATGCGGCGCAACAGCGAGAACCTGCTGGTCCTGGCCGGCACCGGGCCCGGCCGGCGCCGGGCGACCCCGGTGTCGACGGCCGCCGTCCTGCAGGCCGCCGTCGGCGAGATCGAGCAGTACCAGCGGATCCAGATCGTCGAGGTGGTCGACGCCCGCATCACGGCCGGCGCGGTGAACCACGTCGTGCATCTCATCGCCGAACTGCTGGAGAACGCCGCGCAGTTCTCGCCGCCGCACCGGCCGGTGGAGGTCGTGGCGCGCCGTTCCCCGGACGGCGGGATGACGGTCTCGATCACCGACCGCGGCCTGGGGATGCCCCCGGCGGAGATCGCCGCCGCCAACGAGCGGCTCGCCCACCCGCCCATCTTCGACTTCTCCATCTCCGAGCGGCTCGGCCTGTTCGTCGTCGCCCGGCTCGCCGAGCGGCACGAGATCAGCGTCCGGCTCGCGGCGGCGTCCGGCGGTGGGGTCCAGGCCCAGGTCAGCCTGCCGGCGAACCTGCTGGCCAGCGCGGCCGTCCCACGGCGTGGCGAGGACGCCGGCGCCGCGCGCGGCGGCGCGGCGCTCGCGGCGGGCGGGCGGGTCCAGCCGCTGGCGCTGTCCCCGAACGGGAACGGCCCGGGCGCACCGGCGTCGATGAACGGCCACGCCCGTGGCCACGGCGCCGGCGACCCGCTCCTGCCGGGCTCGAGCGGCCCACTCCCCCAGCGGCCCCGCATGACGTCCCTCGGCGGCGGTGACGGCGGGACCACCGACGAGTTCAACCGCCTACTCGAGCTGAACGGACTCACCGACCGCCCGGCGACGAGACCGGCCGATCCCGGCCCCCGGCCGCCCGCGGCGGCGGTTCCGCCGCCACCCCCCGCGCCCAGCATCCCCACCGCGCCCCCGGAGGTTCCGGCGCCGCCGCCGTCCTCCCCCGCCCCACGACCCCCGGCCCCACGGCCCCCGGTCCCACGGACTCCGGAGGCGCACGGCCTGGATCCGCTGCCACCGGTGGTGCCGAACCCCCCCGTGGTCGCCTGGTTCAAGCCTCGCGGGACGGCGTCCAAGGCCGAGGAGGGCGCTGCCCGGCCGGGGACAGCCGCCTCCGCCTCGGCCGGAGCGGCGACGGGCGCGTCCACCGGTGTCACCGGCGCCACCGGCGAGATGGGCCTCCCACCGATCGAGGAGGTCGTGGCCGGCCGTGCCCGCGAGCGCGAGCGGACCGCGCCCGACCCGGTCTCGGCGGACCCGGTCTCGGCGGACCCGGTCTCGGCGGACCCGGTCCCGGCGGACCCGATCACCGTGGGCCCGATGACGGCGGGCCCGCTCGCGGTGGACCCGCTCGCGGTGGACCCGGTGGCGGGTTCCGCGGCGCACCTGCCGCCCGAACCACCCGGGGCGCCGTTCACCTGGTTCGACCGGCCAGCGGCGGGCGGGAACGTACCGACCGGCGCCAGCGCGCCCCGCACGCCACCCGGGCCCACGGCGCCAGCGGCCGTGCCACCGGCGTCCGCCTTCGCGCCCACCTGGACCACCCCGCCCCCGGCGGCACCCAACACCGGTTTCGCCCCCACCCCGGCGGCCCCCACCCCGGCCGTGCCGTCCACGTTCGCGCCCGCCGACCCGGCGGCCTTCACACCCGCCGGGGGGCTGCCCACCAGGCCGGCCGCCGCCCCGCTCCCGCCGCCGGTCCACCCGGTGGTCCCGGGTGCCACCGACCGCGTGGCGCGCGGCGGAGCGGGCCGGGCGCCCGCGGGCGGCGACGCGTCGACGGACCCGGTCCAGCGGCTGCAGGGCCCGCCGGAGCGGATCGATCCGGCCGCGCTGCCGACCACCAGGGCGGGGCTGCCGATGCGCGTCCCCGCGGCCGGTGGGCCCCTGGCGCCCGGCCCCGGCGGAACAGGGTCGGGGCGCATCCCGGGCTCGGCGGGAGCGGGTGCCCTCGCCGGCCGCCCGAGCTGGGAGCAGCCGACGCCCGAGGTGCGGCCGGAGTGGATCCGGGGCCGGCTCTCCCGGCTGTACGAAGGCGTGAACCACGCCCGCGACGCCGACGCCCGCGACATCGACGCCCGCGACATCGACGCCCGCGACATCGACGCCACCGACTCCCGCGGCCTCGGGGGGCCCGGTGTGTCCTCTCCGGTCGCGCCCCCCGGCGCGGCCCGGGCCGAACCTCCGTTCGGCCCACCCCTCGATAGGCTGGAGGACGAGTGACCGAGACGATCCCCGACAGCCCGTCACTGGACTGGTTGGTCAACAACTTCGTTGACCAGGTACCGGGCGTCGCCAACGCCATCGTCGCGTCGTCCGACGGGCACCTGCTCGCGGTCTGTGACGGGTTCCCGCGGGAACAGGCCGGCCAGCTCGGCACCATCGCCTCCGGTCTTTTCAGCCTCACCCTGGCGGCGGCCGAGTTCGTGGACGGGGGCTCCGTCACACAGACGATCGTGGAGATGGCCCAGGGCTCGATGCTGTTGATGGCCGTCGGCGACGGATCGTGCCTCGCCGTCCTCGCGAGCAACACCTGCGACATCGGACTGGTCGGCTACGAGATGACAGTGCTGGTCAAGCGCACCCGCGACGCCTTGACCCCGGCCAGACGCCACGAACCACCCGCGGGCCTCTAGCGGGACGGGAGCTCGTACCCGGTGACCGACGACTGGTCTGACCCTTCCGGCGAACTCGTCCGGCCCTACACGGCCACCCGTGGGCGTGCCCACGCCAGCCGCCTGCTCGCGCTCGAGGCGATGGTCTGTACGACCGCGCACGGGCGGCACCGGCATCAGGAGCTGCTCCTCGACGAACGTTCGATCGTCGAGATGTGCCTGCGCCCGCAGTCCGTGATCGAGATCGCGGCGAAACTACGGCTTCCGGTCGGCGTCGTGCGGGTGCTGGTGACGGACGCCGAGTCGACGGGTCTGGTGGAGATCTCGCAGCTCGACACGACCGACGCGACCCAGGAGGTGGGGCTGCTCGGCCGGGTGCTCACGGGCCTGCGCCGCCTGTGATCATCCGCGACGTGGCACGGCACGTTACGGACTCATGACGAACAGGTAATTTCCCGGCGGCCCGCGCGCTCTGTGACCCGACACACCCGGCACGGGCACACGGACCTCACACGCTGCCGAGAATCCGGGTGATCGTGATCTCCACCACGACCCGGTCGGGGTTGGCGCGAGGGGTGCGGTACCGCTCGGCGTAACGGCGCTCCGCCTCGGCGACCGACCCGGGATCGTCCCGGACGACCGCCAGCCCCTCGATCGTCGACCATCGCCGCCCGTCGATCTGACAGACCGCGACCGGCACACCGACCCGACCCGCCGCCATCGCGAGCCCGCCACCAGCCGGCTCCAGGACCTGTTCCGCAAGGGCTTCCGGGGCCGATGGTCCGGCTTTTTCGCCATTTATGCCCGAATTAATCTGATTCTGTTCGCCCCCGGAGCCCACCGGCCTGGCCGCCGCGGCCCGCGGGCCGGCCCCCGCCGCCGCGACCCGGCCGGCGGCGTCGAGCCCGCCCCGCCCGGCCAGCAGTCCGACCTTGCGCGACCGGCGGGACGTGATGACCCTGGCGAGACCGGCCGGCGCGTCCAGGGTGACGCCCACGGCGACGACGTGCGCCGTGCCGTCCGGACGCACCGTCGTCAGGGTGCACAGATGCCGCTCACGCCAGAACTCGAGGAAGGCGGCGCCCCGGCCGCGCGGGTCGTTGGACATCCCCACACCCTCTCACCAGGCCCGACAGCGGTTACTTACCCGTAAACGCGGCGCAGACATCGGTCAGAAACCGCGATTGCGGCTGTATCGTGCATCCGTGTCGATGATCCGAGCCTCTCGCAGGTCCACCCGCGTTTCGCGCCTCGCCGTCCCTCTCGTCCTCGTGCCCGCCCTCGCGCTCGTCGCCGCCGGCTGCGGGTCCGACGACGACACCGCGACCCCGGCCGCCACGACCACCAGTGCCGCGCCGGAGGCACACTCCATCACGGTCTTCGCCGCCGCGTCGCTCACCGAGACCTTCACCGAGCTCGGCAAGCAGTTCGAGGCCGCCCACCCGGGTACGAAGGTCACGTTCTCCTTCGCGGCCAGCTCCGCGTTGTCCCAGCAGATCAACTCGGGCGCGCCGGCGGACGTCTTCGCCTCGGCGAGCCCGAAGAACATGACCGAGGTCGTGGACGCGGGCCACGCCAAGGACCCGAAGACCTTCGCGACGAACTCGCTCGAGATCGCGGTGCCCAAGGACAACCCGGCCAAGATCGACGACATCGGTGACCTCGACGAGCCCGGCGTGAAGGTCTCCCTGTGCGAGGCGCAGGTGCCCTGCGGCGTCGCCGCCACCACGGTCCTGGACAAGGCCGGCGAGAAGGTCACCCCCGTCACCTACGGCCAGGACGTCAAGGCCGTGCTGACGTCCGTGCGCCTCGGTGAGGTGGACGCCGGTCTGGTGTACCGCACCGACGTGGCCGCCGCCGGCGCCGACGTGGTCGGGGTGGAGATCCCGGCGGACGTCAACGCGACGGTGAAGTACCCGATCGCGGTGCTGAACGACTCCGACGAGGCCGCGACCGCGCAGCAGTTCGTCGACTCGCTGCTGTCCGCCGAAGGCACGAAGGTCCTCTCCGCGGCGGGGTTCGGCCCGGCGGCGTGACGCTGAGCCGCCCGGTACGGCAGAGCGGCCGGGTCCGGCGGGGCGGCCGGGTCGTGCGGCGCGAGGTCCGCGTCCGCGCCCCCTGGCCGCTCGCCGTGCCGGCGGCGCTCGCCACCGTGTTCCTCCTCCTGCCACTCCTCGCACTGATCATCAGAGCCCCCTGGGAGTCGCTGCCCGACCTGCTGACCGATCCCTCGACCCGGCACGCGCTGTGGCTGTCGGTACGCACCGCCACCGTGACCACGATGATCTGCGTCCTGTTCGGGGTGCCGCTGGCCTGGGCGCTGGCCCGGGGCTCCTTCCCGGGGCGCGGCGTGCTGCGCGCGCTGGTCACCATCCCGCTGGTGCTGCCGCCGGTCGTCGGCGGCGTGTCGCTGCTGCTCGTGCTGGGCCGGCGCGGCATCGTCGGCAACCGCCTCGACGACTGGTTCGGCGTCACGATCCCGTTCACGACCAACGCGGTGATCATCGCGCAGACCTTCGTGGCGCTGCCGTTCCTGGTGCTGTCGGTCGAGGGCGCGCTGAGTGCCGCCGACCGCCGGTTCGAGGACGCGGCGGCCACCCTCGGCGCCAGCCGGGCGACGGCCTTCTTCCGGGTGACCCTGCCGATGGTCGCCCCGGCGGTCGCGGCCGGCGCCGTGCTGAGCTGGGCGCGGGCCCTGGGCGAGTTCGGCGCGACGATCACCTTCGCCGGCAACTTCCCGAAGACCACCCAGACGATGCCGCTCGCGGTCTACCTGGCGATGGAGACCGACCCCGACGCCGCCGTGGCGCTGTCGCTGGTGCTGCTGGTGGTCAGCATCGTCGTCCTGGTCGCCCTGCGCGGCCACTGGTGGGACGCCCGCCGAACGCAGCGCCTGGCATGACCGGCCGCACGGGCGACATGACCGGCCGCACGGCTGAGAGGTCCACCGGGCTGATCGCCCGCATCGGCGTCGACCTGGGTGCCCTGCGCCTGGACGCCGAGCTTACCGTCGCCCCCGGGCGCACCCTCGCCGTCCTGGGCCCCAACGGCGCCGGCAAGACGACGCTGCTGCGCGCGCTGGCCGGACTCGTCCCGCTGCGCCGCGGACGGATCACCCTGGACGGGGCGGTGCTCGACGACCCGGCGGCCGGGCGGTACGTCGCCCCCGAGCGGCGCGGTGCCGGCTACGTCTTCCAGGACTACCTGCTCTTCCCCCATCTCAGCGCCGTCGACAACGTGGCGTTCGGGCCCCGGGTCCGGCACCGGACGCGGCGCGGCCCGGCCCGCGCGGCCGCCCTGGAATGGCTGGCCCGGCTCGGCCTGGCCGAGGTCGCGCACCTGCGCCCCGCCGCGCTGTCCGGCGGACAGGCGCAACGGGTCGCCCTCGCCCGGGCCCTCGCCCCCGGGCCGGGAATGCTGCTGCTCGACGAGCCCCTCTCCGCCCTGGACGCCGGGACCCGCCTCGAGGTCCGCGCCGAGATCCGGGCCCTGCTCCCCACCCTGGGCGTCCCGGTCGTGATGGTCACCCACGACCCGGTGGACGCCCTGACGCTGGCCGACGAGGTGGCGGTCCTCGAGGGTGGCCGGGTGGTCCAACGAGGCGAGCCGACCGAGGTGATCACCCGTCCGCGCACGCCGTACGTGGCCCGCCTGGCCGGTCTGAACCTCTACCCGGGAACCGCGGCGAACAGCGCGGTCGTCCTCGACCTGGCGGCTGACGGTGGCTCGTTCGCCGCCGGCACCGGGAACGGCGGGGACAGCACCGGGACCGGCGGGGACGGGACCGGGACCGGCCAGGACGGGGACGGGACCGGCCAGGACGGGGACGGGGACGGCACAGGCGCCGGGGCCCTGATGACCGCGCCGGCTGGCGG
This sequence comes from Parafrankia discariae, assembly GCF_000373365.1. NCBI lineage: Bacteria > Bacillati > Actinomycetota > Actinomycetes > Frankiales > Frankiaceae > Parafrankia > Parafrankia discariae. The sequence continues at coordinate 22,888 of NZ_KB891263.1, read as the reverse complement.
GACGCTCCGGGTGGCCCCGGGCGTTCCCTCCGGAGCGGTGCTCGTGGCGTTGCGGCCCGCCGAGGTCGGCGTCCACCTGGAGGAGCCGCCGCCCGAGGCCGGGGTGAACGTCCTGACCGGTCCGGTGACCTCGGTGGAGGCGTTGGGCGACCAGGTCCGGGTGCTGGTCGCCAGCACCCCCGCCGTGCGCGCCGAGATCCCGGCCGCGCGGCTGGGCCTGCTCCGGCTGGTCCGCGGCACACCGGTCTGGCTCACGGTGCACGAGGACGCTCTGGACATCTACCCCCGGGACAGCGCCACGATGTGATCCCTCCGCGGGCGGGATCCCGCCCGCGCGATCCCGCCACCCGTGGGCCTGCCCCTCACCCCCAGCCGCGATTCCCGCCTCTAGAACGAAAGCCCCAAATATCGATCGGCCTGCTTGCCTTTTGGCATTTTTCTCGCTCTTTCGGACAGGACTCAGCCGCGATTCGCCCCCGAAACGGCGAGGTAGAAACCAAAAGGCGAGTGGCTCGGGTCAGGCTCCGGGGGCCGGCTCGCCGTTGACCAGAACGGTCACGCCCTCGCCGAGGAACGACACCAGCCCGGCGATCCCGGCCGACTCCGGCAGCGGCTCCGGGTAGTACCAGGCGCCGTCCGTGATCACCTCCCCGCCGCCACGCACCGTGTAGTACGACGCCTGGCCCTTGTAGGCGCACACCGTGTGCGTCGCGGAGCCCGCCAGGGCCTCGGCCCGGACGTCCTCGAGGGGGAGGTACCAGCGCGGCGGCAGGGAGGTCTCGAAGAGCTTCACCGGACGGGTGCTCCGGGCCACCACCTCACCACCCACCAGCACTTCGACCTGGTCGGAGGACCGGCGGGCGTCCACCCGGTGGTAGGGGTCGCGCGGATGGCCGAGGACCCGCTCGTCCTCCTCGTACCAGGCGTCCAGGCGGTCGAAGTAGAACGCCGCCAGCCCGGCGAGGGGCGGGACCCCCGGCAGCGGCTCGGGGTAGGACCACAGCACGTTCTCCTCGACCCGGTCGCCGACCCGCAGCGTCCAGTACGAGGCGGTGCCCTTGAACGGGCAGGTGGTGTGGTGGTCGGTCGGCTCCAGCAGGTCCTGGCGGACGTCCTCGAGCGGCACGTACCAGACGCCCCGGTAGTTGGTCTCGTACAGGATCTTCGCGCGACGGGTGTCGAGCACGGTCTGGCCGGCCAGCTCCGCCCGGATCCGCGGCGCCACGTCCTCGAGGTAGAGGACGTGCGCGGGCGCGGAGGCGTCCAGGTCGAAGTTGAAGGCCCCGGCCCGGTGGCTGGCGAACGGGCCGGATCCGAGAGTCAGGCTCATGGCAGGCACAACACGGCGCGTTCTGCGCACCTTCCTCCCGCCGGCCCCGGCCCCCTGCCAGCCCCCGCCCGGCCGCCCGCCGGCCCCGGAGCCCTCCTTCGCGTGATCCGCCATCACGACCACGCGCGGCCTCGGCGGACGACCGGCGGACACTCCGGGCACGACGCACCGACCACGGCACCGGCCCGGGTACCGGTCGCCGTGGCGGACGATTGTCCGGTTCGCTACAGTTCCAGGCGTTGCGAGGGGGGAGATCACCCAGAGGAGTCTCCATGGCCCCGGTCCGCAAGACCGTCGCCAGCGCAGCAGCCACGGTCGCCCTGTTGGCGGCCGTCGCGTCCTGCCGGCCGGCCCCGGGCGGTCCACCAGGTGGTGGATTCCCGGCGCCGACAGCAAGCACGAGCACGTCGCCCACGGCCGCACCGACGTCATCGGTGCCGCCCACGGGGACACCGCCTCCGTCGACGCCGACGGCGGCGCCCACCGCCCTGCCCACCACCACCGCACCCACCCCGCCGGCGCCGACCACGGCACCGCCCTCATCCACCCGGCCGCCGCGGCCACCGCGGCCGACCGATCCGCCCGGGCCGGCTGATCCGCCGGTTCCCACGAACCCGCCGGTCACGTCCGCTCCGCCGGCTCCGCCCGGCACGAGCACCCAGGCCGACGAGATCGTCCGGCTCACCAACGTCGAACGTCAGAAGGCCGGCTGCGGACCGCTCGCCGTCGACTCCCGGCTCACCGCCGCGGCGCAGGCGCACACCGCGGACATGGCGGCGAACGACTACTTCAGCCATGACGGCCGGGACGGCAGCTCACCGGGTGACCGGACCAGGGCCGCCGGCTTCCCGTCGGGCTTCGTCGGCGAGAACATCGCCGCCGGATCGACCACGCCGGCCGCGACCATCCAGATGTGGATGAACAGCTCGGGGCACCGCGCGAACATCCTCAACTGCGACTACACCCACATCGGCGTCGGCTACGCCGAGGGCGGCTCGTACCGCTACTACTGGACGCAGGACTTCGGGAAGCTCTAGCCCGTCCCGACCACTCCTCCCGGTGACCGCCGCGACGCGGCGGTCACCGGCCGGGATGGCCGAAAGTCGATGCGACGGACCGCCGGGCGGCCGGAGCCGTAGACCTCGGAGGGATGCGGCGACGCCCGCCGGCTGCGTACTCTTCGCCTCGTGATCGGCACGACGGCGGACGGACCCGGCCCGGCCCACGACCGGGCCGTGCGGCGGCGCGGCCGGCCACGCGGGTTCCCCGGGCGCGGCCCGGTGGACGCGCTGGGCCCGCGCCGGCTGCTGCACGCCGTCCGGTCCCTGGACGAACCCGGCCCACCGGATGTCGGTCTCGTCAACGACCCCCGGTTCCGCTGGCTGCTGCCCGGCGCGCTGCTGCCCGGCGCGCCGACCGAGCCGTCCGACGGGTCCGCCCGCCCGGCCGTCCGCACGGCACGCGACTGGGTGGTCGACGCCGTCCTGTTCGGCTTCTCGGTGGTCTGCGGCCTGCTGCTGGTCGAGCAGACCTCGCGGCGGGCCGACGTCCCGGATCCGCTGGTGCTGGTCGATCTCGTCGTCGGCCTGGCACTGTGCGGCCTGCTGTGGTGGCGGCGGCGCCGGCCGGTGACACTGCTGCTGCTGAGCTGGCCGACCGGGCTGTTCTCCACGACGGCGTCGGCCGCGTCGGTGGTCCTGCTGTTCACCGTGGCCGTGCACTGCCGGCTGCGCACGACCGTCCTGCTGGCGGCCGTCTACTGGACGCCCGGACTGGTGTACTTCGCGGTCTGGCCGGATCCCGACCTGCCCTACGCGGGGGCGGTCGTCTTCCTGATCGTCATGCTGGCGCTGACGGTCGGCTGGGGGCTGTTCGTGCGCTCCCGGCGCCAGCTTCTGCTGTCGCTGCGCGAACGGGCCCGGCTGGCCGAGGCCGAGCAGCGGCGCGGGGTGGCCGCGGCCCGCCAGCTCGAGCGCACCCGGATCGCCCGGGAGATGCACGACGTGCTGGGGCACCGGCTCTCGCTGCTCACGATGCACGCCGGGGCGCTGGAGTTCCGCCCGGGCGCGCCCCCCGAGCAGATCGCCGGCGCGGCCGGGGTGATCCGGGAGAGCGCCCACGAGGCCCTGCGGGACCTGCGGGCGGCGATCGGGGCGCTGCGGGAGGGCCCCGAGGATCCGGCGGCCCGACCCCAGCCGACGCTGGACGACCTGCCCGAGCTGGTGGACGAGTGCCGCCGGGCCGGCATGGAGATCCGGACCTCCATCCACCTGGCCGAGGCGGCGAGTGCCCCCGCGGTGATGGCCGGCAGCGCGTTCCGCATCGCGCAGGAGGGGCTGACCAACGCCCGGCGGCACGCCCCCGGCGCGCCGACCCGGCTGATCATCGACGGGTCGCCCGCCGGCGGGCTGCACCTGGAGATCCGCAACGCCCGCCGGCCCGGCCCTGACCCGGCACCGCGGCCCGGGCAGCCGTCCTGGGCCACTGGGCCGGCCGGTCCGTCCGGACCGACCGGGACCGCCGGACCGGCCGGGACCGGGCTGCTCGGTCTCACCGAACGGGCCGCGCTGGTCGGCGGGCGGCTCGAGCACGGCCCGACCCCCGAGGGCGAGTTCCGGCTCTACGCGTGGCTGCCCTGGACGACACCGTGACCGCCGGCCCGCCGCCGGACGGGGCCGTCCCCGTCCGGGTCCTGGTGGTCGACGACGACGCGCTGGTCCGCTCCGCGCTGGCGATGATGTTCGACGGTGCCGACGGCGCGCGCATCGTCGGCGAGGCGACCGACGGCGACGAGGTCACCGCCGCCGTCGACGCGCTGCGCCCGGACGTCGTCCTCATGGACATCCGGATGGCGCGGGTGGACGGGCTGCGGGCCACGGAGCTCCTGCTCGCCCGCGAGCAGCCGCCACAGATCGTCGTGCTGACCACCTTCGACGCGGACGACCAGGTGCTGCGCGCGCTGCGGGCCGGCGCGAGCGGCTTCCTGCTCAAGGACACCCCGCCGGCCGAGATCGTCCGGGCGGTGCTGCGGGTGGCGGCCGGGGAGCCGATGCTCTCCCCCACCGTCACCCGCCAGCTCATCGCGCGGATCGCGGCGGTGGAGACCGCCCCGGAACCGGCCGCCCCGCCAACAACCGCCCCGCCAGCAGTCGCCGCGGCGGAGAGCTCGGCGGCGGAACGCGGCGCGGCGCGGCGCGCGGCGGCCCGGCGGGCGGCGGCCCGCCAGGCGGTCGCGCAGCTCAGCCCACGGGAGCGGGAGGTCGCACTGGCCGTGGGCCGGGGTCTGTCGAACGCGGAGATAGCCGGTGAGCTCTTCATGAGCGTGGCGACGGCGAAGTCGTATGTCTCGAGGCTGCTGACCAGGCTCGACCTGAGCAACCGGGTGCAGCTCGCCCTGCTCGTCCACGACGCCGAGGAACCCGCGGGATGACCGGGCGGCCGGGCTCGCCTGACCGGTCAGTGCTCGACATGTCCCAGCGGCCGGCCGGGGGCGATCCTGTCCCGCAGCGCCCGCTTGACCGCGGACGGCTCGGGGAAGCCCTGCTCGCCACGGTCCCAGATCACCTCACCGCCCAGCCGGACGGTGAACACCCCGCCGGTACCCGGCACGAGCGCGACCGCGCCGAGATCCGCCTCGAACGTGGTCAGCAGCTCCTGGGCGAGCCAGGCCGCCCGCGGCAGCCACCTGCACCGGGTGCAGTACTCGATCTCGACCCGGGGCCGCGGGCCCGCCGAGCCGTCAGCGTCCACCGCACGCACGGCACTCACCACTCACGGCGCTCACCCCCGCACCGACCCCTACCCTCCTCGCGGGCGATCAGGCGCCGAGCATCGCCAGCCACTGCCGGGAGCTGGTCGGCCGGAAGACGTAGTTCATCTTGCGCACGACGCCCAGCTCCGCGGCGGACTCCGCCGAGTAGCGGTGACCCGGGTAGACGGTGACGTCGTCGGGCAGCGTTCCCAGGCGGCGCAGGCTGTCGTACATGGCCGCGGCGTCCCCACCGGGGAAGTCCATCCGCCCGCAGCCCTCGAGGAAGAGCGTGTCGCCGGCGACGAGCCGCCCGTCCACCAGGAAGCACTGGCTGCCCGGGGTGTGACCGGGGGTGTGCAGCAGGCGGATGTCGACCGCGCCGACCGTGACCACGTCGTCGTCGCCGTGCTCGACGAGCTCGGCGGCCCCCACGCCCGTCCCGCGCCGCACCCATTCGGCCTCGTCCCGCTGCAGGTGGATGGGGACGGAGGTGCGCTCCAGCAGCTCGCGGATCCCCTCCAGCTCGATGCCGAAGGCCGTGCCGCCGACGTGGTCGGCGTGGTGGTGGGTCACCAGCGCCCCGGTCAGCCGCATGTCGTCGGCGGCCAGCAGGTCGAGCAGGTCGCCGACCCGGTAGGCGGGATCGACCACGACGGCCTCGCCCGTCTCCCGGTCCCCGATGAGGTAGACGAAGTTGACCATCTGGGTGGCGGCGGGGTCACCCACCGCGAAGTCGCGGCCGGACAGCAACTGGCGGAAGTACAGGCGATCGCTCACACCACGAGCCTACGGAGCGCCGGCCCGGCACTCCAGAACCGGTGGGGCGGACGGACCGTCGCCCGTTCCGGAGCCACCGCCGGCCACCGCGTGCCACCACTGGCCACCGCGTGCCGCGCCGCCCTGGACGGGAGGCGGGCGGGCCCCCGACAGCGGCCGAACCCACACCAATCAAAAATAATCGCGCTCAACAAAAGATGTATTCAAATTGCACCGAACCTACGATGAGGTCATTCGGCCCCGGCCCGCGGAGGTGGACCGACGGGAACCTCGACTCGCTCCGCTCGGCGCCGCCCGCGCGTGGCGCCCTGGCTGGCCTATCTTCTCGGCGGAGTCGGATATTTCGTTCTGTACACGCTTTTCGTGACACACGGGATGGGCGTGCGCATGATCCCCACAGGCGCGAGCACGCCTGTGGGCCCGGAGATGCAGGTGGCTCTGCGGTGCCTGCTGACCGCGTCGACCGCCGGAGCGATCATTTTCGGCGTGCGGACGTGGCGCCCGGAACGCCGCGCGCCGTGGGTGCTCCTCGCCGTCACCCAGGCCCTCTACACCGTCGCGGACGCCCTTTTCTATACGAAAATCTTCATATTTCGCGATGCGACTTATCCGTCGCTGGCCGATCTGTTCTACCTCGGCCGCTACCCGTTCGCGATCGTGGCGCTTGCGCTGCTGTTCCGGCAGCGGGCCCCCGGCCGAAACCTCTCGGCGGTGCTGGACACGACGTCCATCGCCGTCGCCGTGTCGCTGTTGTACTGGCTCTATGTGATCACGCCCGACGAGCGGGCGGTCTCCGGGCCGCTCGCCCAGCTCGCCTCGGTCGTCTTCCCCGTGATGGACCTCGGCCTGCTCGTGATGTCGCTGATCCTGATCCTCGCGCCCGGCCGCCGGCCGGCCTCGTTCGTCCTGCTGGTCGCCAGCCTGGTGGTCACCCTCGCCGCCGACATCCTCTACACCACCTCGACGCTGGGCGGCGGGTACGTCGTCACCGCTGTCATCGAGTCCCTCTGGGTCCTGGGGGACGTGCTGGTCGCCGCCGCCGCGCTGCACCCGTCGATGGCGGACCTGTCGTGCGCGCCGCGGGCCGACGACCGACGGCTCGGTCCGGGCAGACTCACCGCGCTGCTGGCGGCCGCGCTGATGGCCCCGGTGCTCCTGCTCGCCGAGGCGGACCGGTCGCCCGGTCAGATCAGGATCATCGCCGCCGCCTCGGCCACGCTGGCCCTGCTCATCGTGGCGCGGCTGGCCGTGCTGGTCACCGAGCAGCGCCGGCTCGCCACCACCGACGTGCTCACCGGGCTGCGCACCCGGCGGTTCCTGCAGAACCAGCTCCCGGCCACGATCAGCCGCGCGGACCGGTCCGGGCAGCCCTTCACCCTGGTCCTGGTGGACGTCGACAACTTCAAGTCGATCAACGACCGGTTCGGCCACCCGTGCGGGGACCGGGCTCTCGCGGAGATCGGCGCCCGGCTGGCCGCGGCCAGCCGGCCCGGCGACCTGCTGGCCCGCTTCGGCGGTGAGGAGTTCGCCCTGCTCGGCCCCACCGTGGGCCCGGAGACCGCCGGCGAGCTCGCCGAACGGTTACGGCGCAACGTCGCCCGCGACCCGATCGAGCTCGGCGGCGGGGCCGGACTACGGGCGACCGTCTCCGTCGGCGCGGCCGTCTACCCGGTGCACGCGCACGGCCAGATGGACCTGCTGATCGCCGCCGACCGCAACCTGTACGCGGCGAAGGCGGCGGGCCGCAACCGGGTCGTGATCGGCTGCGGCTCGGCGAGCGGGCCGCGGGGAACCGCGGACGACCCGGCCGCGCCGCCGCCCCGCCGCAGCTGACCGCCCCGCCACGGCCGACCGGCCCGCACGAAGCGGACCGTCACAGATGATCCGCGATGTCGGCCAGCAGGCGGCGCCGGCTGCGCGCGCCGACCAGCTTCGCGACCGTCTCGCCGCCGCGGACGACCACCAGGGTCGGCATGGCCAGCACGCCGTGGGCGATCGCCGTCCGCGGGCTGGCGTCGGCGTCCACCTCGACGACCCGCAGCCGGTCGGCGAGCTCGGCCGCGATCTGGGCGAGAACCGGCCGCATCATCCGGCACGGCGGGCACCACTCGGCGGAGAAGTCGACCAGGACGGGCAACGGCGAACGCAGGACGATCTCGTCGAACGTGGTGTCGTCGGCGTGCCACACGGTTCCGGCGCCAGCGGACGCGCCCGGCACCGACCGGACCTGAACATCGGACGTGGTCATCGGCAGCTCCTTCATCCTTCAGGGTCATGAACGGCCTGGTCACGACTGGGACCGGACCTGATCAGGGCTGGGGGTGCGCACGGCCCGGGGGCCGCGGCGGGTGCAGCGAGCAACCCGGGATCCCCGGTGGCACCCGGGGCAGGGCCGGGCCGTCCGTCGGCCCGGCCCCGGGCGGTCCGGCACCAGACGGTCCGACACCCGACGGTCCGGCGACGGGCGCCTCGGTGACGTCCCGGGCCAGCGCGAGCTGGGCGGCGAGCCGCTCGCGGGAGCGCAGCAACCGGGCCACGTAGTCGTCGATCTGCGCGATCTTGCGCCGGTAGCCCTCGATCGAGTCCGGGCACGAGTCGGCGGTCTCGTTCCCGGCCCGCAGACACTCGACGAACGGCCGGGTCTCCTCCAGCGCGAACCCGGCCGCGAGCAGCGCCCTGATCTCCTCGACGGCCCGCAGGTCCGCGTCGCTGTAGTCCCGGTAGCCGTTGGTCAGCCGCCGGGCGGCGAGCAGCCCCTGGTCCTCGTAGTGCCGCAGCGCCCGGGGACTCGTCCCCGCCCGCCGTGCCAGCTCACCGATGCGCATCCCGACCTCCTCAGCGCCGACGCTAGACGTTGACGTCGATGTGAAGGCAAGCCCTGACGCGCCCACCCGGACGTCCGGGTGGGTCAGTGCCCGGCGAAGAAGTCCAGGATGGCGAGGGTCGCCTGGTAGGTGCGGCCGGCCGGCGAGTCGGCGCGGTCGGCGAGCGCGTCGGGGCTGCTCGGCCAGGCGTGCGTCCCGCCGACGACGGTGTCGAGGACGACCTCGGCGCCGCCCGCGCAGCCGGTGCGCCGCGACCGTTCCACCCCCATCCCGGCGACGGTGCGCAGCACGGCCGGCGCGCAGGCGTAGCGCCGCGCGTACTCGTCGATCACCCGCGTCGCGGGCGGGACCCGGGTGGTCGAACCGCTGATCACGCCCCCGGCGTACGGCACGGACGGATCCGCCGTCCCGTGGACCGCCATGGTCGCCGGGGCGGTGCCGGGCGGGCAGGTCGCGAGGCTGGTCGAGGAGACCATCGCGACGCCGGCGAACCGCGGCGCCTGGCGGCACACCAGCGCGGCGGCGAACTCGGCGCCGTTGGAGTGCCCGGCCGCGTAGACCCGGCCGGGGTCGAGACACAGCTGGGCGCCGAGGTCGTCGAGCAGCGCGGCGACGAAGCCGAAGTCGTCGGCCGCCTCCGGCGCGCCCGGGGTGTTCCAGCGGCGCGGCTCGCCGAGCGCGTCCGGCGTCACGACGACGAAGCCGCGGTCGGCCCCGAGCCGGCCCATGGCACTGCGGCCCTCCTGGGTCTCCTTGTCCGCCTTGAAGCCGTGGAAGTCGAGGACGACCGGCGCCGGGGTCCGCCCGTCGTAGCCGGTCGGCAGGGCCAGCAGATAGGTGCGCTCGGCGCCGTCGTGCCGCAGGACCCGCGGGCCCGCGACCGGCGCGGCGGCGGGGGCCGCCCCGCAGCCGGCCGTGGTCGCGGGTGCCGCCGTACCGGCCGGCCCGGCCGCTGCCGCCGCTGCCGCCGCCCCCGCCCCGGCTGGTGCGGCCGGCTCGCCACCGCCTGTGCCACAGGCGGTCACGCACGCCAGGGCGGCCGTCGCGCACAGGATTCGACGGATCCACCTGTCACCCGATTTTCCGGCCACGCCCGGACATTACGTCCCACCGCCCGGGGAATGATCCCCCCGGCGAGGACACGAAGCCGACAACAAAGGCAACCTCGGGCGAGCCGACCGCCCGGCGGAGAGCTACATTCGCCGGGTGACGGACCAGGTGACGGGGCCGCCGGGCAGACCGCCCGCGCCGATTCCGGAACGCTCCGTCGGCCCGCGCGGCGCCGCGCCCGAGCCCATTCCCGCCGCGGGCCGACGGATTCCCACCGGCCCGCTTCCCATGGATCAGGTTCCCGTCGGTCAGGTTCCCGCGGGTCATGTGACACCCGGCCAGCTCGCCTACTGGCGGCGTTCCGGGCTGCTTCGCCCCGGCCGCGGCGAGCTGACACAGGCCCGGGCGATCGCGGCGCTGCGCCGGGCCGGCCTCAGCCTGCGCCACATCCGGGGGGCCGCCGAACGGCTGCGCCTCGTGCCCGGCGCCGAGGCGACCGCCGGGCCGGCGGCCGGCGGGGATCCCGCGCGCCACGGGCTGGCGGCCGCCTACGGCGGGGCGGCGGTGCACGCCGGCCGGGCGGAGCCGTCCCAGCTGAGGTTCGCCGTACACGGCCAGGAACTCTTCGTGCAGCGTGACGGCGGGGCGTGGGAGGGCGATCGCGCGCCCGGCCAGCTCATCCTGGACGGCGTGGTCCCGTTCATCCCGGTGGACGTCGTGGCGGTGGGCCCGCTGCCCGGCGGGGTGCCGCCGGGCAGCCCGGGCCCGGCCGCCCCCCGGCGGCGGCAGCCGGGCCCGGCGGGACAGGCGGGACAACCCGGGCCGGCCGGCCCGGCGGGGCAGCCGGGCCCGGCGCGGCGGCCCCGGGCCGCCACGCCGTCGGACCGGGACCAGATCCGCCTCTTCCTGACCCGCCAACGCGACCTAGACCCGGTCGATCTCGCGGTCGGCGCCGCCGCCCGCCCGGACGCCCGCGAAGCACTCCTTCCGGCGTTACGCTGCGATTCCACCGTGAACTCCGATTCCACCGCAAACATCACGGAGCATCCGGGACGACCACTACACCGGAACTAGACTGAGGACGTGAGCGGACGCAGGCGACGCACCGAAACAGTCCCGGCAACACGCCCCACCACCGGCCCGGCGGCCCGCCTGGCGGCACGCCCGGCGACCGGCCCGGCGCGTTGATGGCGGCGGGCGAGAACCCGGCGGGCCGGGCGAATCCCGGCTCCGGCGGCGGCCAGGGCGAGCGCGGTAACCCCGGCGGCGGGCGCGGTGCCCCTCGGGCCGTGCTGCTGACCGTCGACGACGACGTGAGCGTCTCCCGCGCCGTCGCCCGCGACCTGCGCCGCCGGTTCGGTGAGACGTACCGGATCGTGCGCGCCGAGTCGGGGGCGCAGGCGCTGGAGGCGCTGCGCGAGATCAAGCTGCGCGGCGACGCCGTCGCCGTCCTGCTCGCCGACTACCGCATGCCCGGAATGAACGGCATCGAGTTCCTGGAACAGGCGATGGACCTGTTCCCCGCCGCGCGGCGGGTGCTGCTGACCGCCTACGCCGACACCGAGGCCGCGATCGACGCCATCAACGTCGTCGACCTCGACCACTACCTGCTCAAGCCGTGGGACCCGCCGGAGGAGAAGCTCTACCCCGTCCTCGAGGCACTGCTCGACGCGTGGCGCGCCACCGACCACCGGCCGGTCGTCGAGACCAGGGTGGTCGGGCACCGCTGGTCGGCCCGCTCGTACGAGGTGCGCGACTTCCTGGCCCGCAACCAGGTCCCCTACCGCTGGTACCTGGCCGACGAGCCGGAGGGCGCCCGGCTGCTCACCGCCGCCGGCGCGGACCCGGAGTCGCTGCCCTGCGTCATCACGACCGACGGCTCGGCGCTGACCGACCCGACCGACACCGAGCTCGCCATCCAGGTCGGCCTCGCGACCGCCCCCACCGGTGACTTCTACGACCTCGTCGTGGTCGGCGGCGGCCCGGCCGGCCTCGGCGCGGCGGTGTACGGCGCCTCCGAGGGCCTGCGGACGGTTCTCCTCGAACGGCACGCGACCGGCGGCCAGGCCGGCCAGAGCTCGCGGATCGAGAACTACCTGGGCTTCCCGGACGGCGTCTCCGGCTCGCAGCTCACCGACCGGGCCCGCCGCCAGGCCGTGAAGTTCGGCGCCGAGCTGCTCACCGCCGCCGAGGTCGTCACGCTGGAGGCCGCCGGTCCGGCCCGCCGGCTGCTCCTCTCCGACGGCGGCCGGATCGACGCGCACACGGTGATCCTCGCGACCGGCGTCTCCTACCGCCAGCTCGCCGCCCCCGGCCTGACCGACCTGACCGGCCGGGGCGTCTTCTACGGCTCCGCGCTCACCGAGGCCCCGAGCTGCTCCGGGCAGGACGTCTACGTCGTCGGCGGGGCGAACTCCGCCGGGCAGGCCGCGATGTACTTCGCCCGGCACGCCCGCTCGGTGACGATGCTGGTGCGCGGCAAGTCGCTCGAGGCGTCCATGTCGCACTACCTCATCCAGCAGATCGCGGCCGTGCCGGCGATCACGGTCCGGGTGTGCACCGAGGTCCTCTCCGCGCGGGGAACCGACCACCTGGAGGGCCTCGTCCTGCGCGACAACAGCACCGGCGAGACCGAGCAGGTCGACACCCAGTGGCTGTTCGTCTTCATCGGCGCCGCCCCGCGCACCGACTGGCTGGATGGCGTCGTCGTGCGCGACGAGCACGGCTTCGTCGTCGCCGGGCCGGATCTCGTCGTCGACGGGCGGCGCCCGTCCGGCTGGGATCTGGACCGCGACCCGTACCACCTGGAGAGCAGCGTTCCCGGGGTGTTCGTGGCCGGCGACGCCCGCGCCGAGTCGGTGAAACGGGTCGCCTCGGCCGTCGGCGAGGGGGCCATGGCCGTCGCGCTGGTGCACCGCTACCTCGCGAAGCGCTGACACCTCGGGAATCGCTGATGTCCCGGAGGCGCTGACCCGAGAGCCACCGACCCGAGCGGCACGGATCACGGAAGGCGAAGGGAACACGATGGCGGACGACGCTGACGGCGCCACCCAGGCCTGCGGCCAGGGCCGGCAGATGCCCTGCGACCTCGACGAGCTGCGCACGCTGTTCCTGTTCGAGAAGCTCACCGACGACCAGCTCGACTGGATCTGCCGCAACGGCCACGTCGAGCTGATCGAGCCGGGCGTCGTGTTCCGCGAGGGCGAGCCGGCCACCTGCTTCTACGTGCTGGTCGAGGGCGGCCTGGTGCTGACCAGGCGGGTCGGCGACGACGACGTCGAGGTCAGCCGGACGACCCAGAGCGGGGTGTACTCCGGGGCGTGGCACTCCTACCTGGGCGACCGCGTCCCGCAGCTCTACACCAACTCGATGCGGGTCACGATCCCGTCCCGGTTCGTCGTACTGGACGGCGCGGCGCTGGCGCGGCTGATGCGCGAGTGGTTCCCGATGGCCGTCCACATGCTGGAGGGGCTGTTCTTCGGCCTGCAGAGCACCCAGGCGCTCACCGGCCAGCGGGAGCGGCTGCTGGCGCTCGGCTCGCTGTCCGCCGGGCTGACCCATGAGCTCAACAACCCGGCGGCCGCCGCGGTGCGGGCCACGGCGTCGCTGCGCGAGCGGGTCGCCGGCATGCGGCACAAGCTCGGCCTGATCGCCGCCGGGCCGTACGACCGCGAGGCGCTGGAGACCCTGATCGGCCTGCAGGAGGAGGCCGCCGAGCGGGTGGCGAAGGCCCCGACGCTGACCCCGATGGAGACCAGCGACCGCGAGGACGCCCTGACCGACTGGCTGGAGGACCACGGCTGCAACGCCGGGTGGGAGATCGCGCCGACGTTCGTCCAGGCGGGCTTCGACGTCGACTGGCTGGAGCGGGTCGCGGCGACGGTGGCGCCGGAGGTGCTGGAGGGCGCGATCCGCTGGCTGTACTACACGGTCGAGAGCGAACTGCTGATGAAGGAGATCGAGGACTCCACCACCCGGATCTCCACCCTGCTCGGGGCGGCCAAGCAGTACTCCCAGCTCGACCGGGCGCCGTACCGCAGCGTCGACATCCACGAGCTGCTGGACAGCACCCTGACGATGCTCGGCGGGAAGCTGTCCGGGGTGCGGGTGGTCCGCGAGTACGACCGGGCGCTGCCCGAGATCGCGGTCTACGCCGGCGAGCTCAACCAGGTCTGGACGAACCTCATCGACAACGCGGTCGCCGCGATGGCCGGCTCGGGGACGCTGACCGTCGCCACCTCGGCGGACCACGACAACCTGGCCGTCGAGATCCGGGACACCGGGCCCGGCGTGCCGCCGGAGATCCGCGACCGCATCTTCGAGCCGTTCTTCACCACGAAGCCGGTCGGCGAGGGCACCGGCCTCGGGCTGGACATCTCCTGGCGCATCGTCGTCGGCCGCCACCACGGCGACCTGACCGTGACCTCGCAGCCCGGCGACACCCGGTTCCGGGTGACCCTGCCGCTGCACCCCGACCCGCTGATGCCCGCCGAGGCCGCGCCGCACGAGGAACCCGCACCGCACGAGTCAGCCACGGAGCCGGCCTCCTCAGCCTGAGCGGGCATCGGCCAGGCCAGGCCACGCCGGGCCGCGGGGCTGGCAGCAGGCCGGGTGACGATCAGGAGCCGCTGTCGGCCCGCGGGGTCAGGGGAACGACCGTCAGCGGCCCCGACCCACCGTCGAGCACGAACGGCACCGGCCCGTCCGGGTCCGCCGCCACGCTCTCCGGCCCGCTTGCGGGATCCGGCGAGGTCGGTGGGGGCACGGCCGGCGGGCGCCCCGCCGACGGGCTCATGGATCCGGCGGGAACGGTCATGGCGGGAACGGTCGTGGATGGCGGCGGCTCGCTCCCCGTGGTCGGCACGGTTCCGGTCGTGGGGGACCGCGTCGCCGTCGGGCCGGTGGGACGCTGCGTCGGGGTCGGGGTCGGGGTCGGGGTCGGCGCCGGAACCGTGACCGGCCCAGGTCGCGCACCGGTCCCCGGTCCCGGCCCACCCGTCGCCGACGGCTCCGGCGGTATGTCGACCCCGCCACCGCGCGCCGCGGCCTGCGCGGTCGACGGCCCGTCGACCGGCGCGCCCCGACCGGAGTAGTACTCGGCCCAGCCCAGGACCGCCCGGACGTAGTCGTCGGAGGGGTTGTAGGAGAACAGAGCCGCCCGACGATCCGCGGCGACGTCGAGATCTCTGCCCCGGGCACAGAGATAGCCCGCGGCGGCCTGCGCGGCGTCGTGGATGTTGTGCGGGTCGCGGCGGCCGTCGCCCGATCCGTCCCGCCCGGCCCACCGCCAGGTGGAGGGGATGAACTGCATCGGGCCGACCGCCCTGTCGAGCCGGGTGTCCCGGTCGAGGGTGCCGCCGTCGGTGTCCCGGATCAGCGCCCGGCCCCCACGGCCGTCGAGGGCGACTCCGATGATCGGGTCGGTGATCGTCCCGTCGGTGCTGATCGCTCGGCCGGCGGCGTGGTCCGACTCGATCCGGCCGATTCCGGCGAGCAGCTGCCAGCGGAGATGACACGCCGGCTGTTCCACCGCCCAGCGCTGCGCCGCTCTCTGATAGGCGGCCAGGACGAGGCCGGGGATCGCCCGGGTTCCGTCGACCTCACCGGAACGCACGGACAGGGCGGGCGGTACCTCTCCGGTCAGAACCTGGCTGGACGGGCTGGGCGGGCCGCTCGTGGTCCCGGCTTCCGTCGCCGGGACGTCCCGGCCCGCGGGCCCAGGGCGGTCCGCCGGCGACGGGGGTGACGGCGGGGGCTCGGACCTGGGCGGAGACGCCCACCCGCTCGCGTCCGGCGCGGAGATGTCGAGCGACCCGGCGCCCGCGCCCGACAGGAGCACGACGAGCAGGAGCACACCGCGCACGAGCGTTGTCCGGACGGCGGAACGCGGTCGGCCGGCGGAACTCGGCCGGCCCGCGGGGTGTGCCGCCGGCCGCGGTGCCGGCCGCCGGTGGCGCGCACCGCATGGAGTCGGTTCGAGGACCGTCCGTCGATGCCGCCCGGCGCTGCGGGAACGGCGCTCTCCGGACACCCTGCGGTGCCGGCTCATCGAAAGCCACCTTTCCTCACAAGCGGGACTGCTACGTGGGCGCAGCTACACACCACGGACGGAACAGCGCTTCAGTCGCGTCCGTCGACGATGCCGAAGCGCTTTTCCTATGATTGGAACGGGCTACGCGCCAACCCGTCCGGAGGGGCGGAGCGGGCTGACGCGTAGGGTCCGCGATTCCCCCGATGGCCGTTCGTCGGCACGCGGGGTTTCAGGGTTACCGTTACCTCCGCGAGATAACCGTCACACTTTCAGCGCAACGAATACCAGACAACGCAGAGTAACGATCTCATGGGTACTGGAGATCGTCATTGACCCGGCACCGAGAACTCTCGACGCGCAGCAACGTATCAACCGAACAAAGGTTGCGCAACGAGTGGACGCCGCAACTTTTCGTGTGTGATGCTCGCCTGCGTCACAAGGACGGCACAGCTCGTCGTCGCAGCAGTCGCTCCGCTCACTGAACAAGGATGGAACCGAGTCCGATGCGGGTTCAGACTGGCTGGTCCAGGGACGCCGGTCCAGGTGCGTCACCGCGGCGGGAAGCGACCTCGAGCGGAGATCTCGATGGAACTTTCTGAGGTCGTTTCGGTCCTGCTCGCCGACGGCGACTACCTGGCACGGCAGGGTCTGCGGGAACTCATTGACGCGACCCCTGACCTGCACCTTCTCGCGGATGTGGCGGACGGCCGCCGGCTGATGGCGGAGACCCGCCGGCTGCGTCCCGACGTGGTTGTCCTGGACTTCGCGCTGCCCGAGGCCGGGGGCCTCGACGCCATCCGGTGGATCACCGCGGACCCGCTGCTCGCGGGCACCCGGATCATTCTGCTGGCGGCCCATTCCCGTGGCGCCAACGAGATTCTCGGTTCGCTGGTCGCGGGCGCGTCGGCCTTCCTGTTCAAGGACGAGGTACGGCACGGCCGCCTCGAGGCGGCGATCCGTGACGTGGCCGGCGGGACCGGAGCCGTGCTCAGCCCGCGGGTCGGCGAGCTCCTGGTCGCCCGGCTCCGGCAGAGCTTCGTCGCCCTCCCGGAGCCCGTCGCCGCCAAGGTCGCGCTGCTCACGCCGCGCGAGCGGCAGGTGCTCGACCTCCTGGTGGTGCCCGGCCGCTCCAACGCGGACATCGGCCGAATTCTGGGTGTCAGCCCGGCGACCGTAAAGACCCACATGCAGTCCCTGCTGGGGAAACTCAACGTTCCCACCCGCGTCCAGGCCGCTCGTATCGCGGCTCTCGTCGCCGACCTGGATCTGCGGCCCGACATCGCCAGCTGAGCGACATCGCCAGCCGACCGTTACCGGTCGGCATTCTCCTGGTTTCCCGAACCTGATCTCCGTCCTAACCGCCCGGTGGGCGTCCGAGCCAGCTCCCCCGCATCCGCCGCGCCTACTCCGTTCGGCGTAGACGCGGCGGAGACAAAGGCGGAGACAAAAAGCTCACCGGCTTAGCCCGGTCCGCCGAAATTCGTTCCCGCAGCCGATGTCCATTACTCGTCCCGCGGCGACGATCTGTGATGGTTCTTTCCGCCCGGCGCAGCCGGCGCCCGGGCGAGGGCCCGGCTACGGCATGCCCGTCCCACAGTTCGGCGCGGAAAAAACAACGCCACCAGGCGGATCCGTGCCGGCCGTAGTTCGGCCCTTGGTTCACAACCCCTCATCGGCGATCCCGCGACCGCGGGGACACCAGGGAGTCACGGTGCGAAAATCCAGGAAGCGGGCCGTCCGACACAGGCTCGCGGCCGTCACGGCGGGCCTTGTCGCCCTCGGCGGTCTCACCCTCCCCGTCCTGATCTCTCCAGCCGCGCAGGCGGCTCCACCCTCCCGACCGTTCACCGAGGCCCCCACCGAGGGATCGGTACGCCCGGCACCCGCCGGCGGGATGAGCGGCAAGCCGGCGTCCGGGGAGGTGATCGACCTCCGGACCGCCACGTCACGGACCGTCGCGTCGACGGACGGGGTGTACCGGACCGAGATCTCGTCCGCGCCCATCCACTACAAGGACGCCGGGGGCGCCTGGCAGCCGATCGACACCGCCCTCGTCCCCGCCGCCACGGGCGGCGGGTGGCAGGCGAAGGCCGCCGGCTACGGTGCGGCCTTCCCCGGCAGCCTCGCCGACGGAGCGGTCCGCGTCTCCAGCGGTGACAAATGGGTCGACATGCGGCTGCGCGGCTCGACGGCGCAGGGGTCGGTCCAGGGGTCGACCGTCACCTACAAGAACGCGCTGCCCGGGGTCACCCTCGTCTACACGGTGCTCCCGACCGGGGTGAAGGAATCCCTGGTGCTCGACAGCGCGAGCGCCGCGACGACCTACCCCTTCGCCATCACACCCTCGGCCGGCCTGACCGCGAAGCTCGACCACGGGCGCGTCGCCGTCTCCGGTACGGACGGCAAACCCGTCTTCACCCTGCCGGCCGCCTTCGCGGAGGACAGGGCCGACAACCTGTCGGGCCGGGACGCCGTCGCGAGCACCCTGCGGCCCGCCACGGAGGCCCCCGCGCCCACTGCCACCGCCACCGCCACCCCCGCCCCCTCCGCCACGCCGGGCCCGGACCCGCTGCCGGCGAACGCCACCGTCGTCACCCAGACGGTGGCGAAGGACTGGCTCGCGGACCGGGGCCGGAGCTGGCCCGTGACGGTCGACCCGACCGTCACCATCGGCCCGTCACAGATCACCGACTGCTATGTGGTCGACGGACCCTACGCCACCGCGAACTACTGTTCGTCGGGCCTGCTGGAGATCGGTCACGGCGGCTCACCGAACGGCGTGGTCAAGCGGCGCACGCTCATGAACTTCGACCTCTCCGCGATCCCGAAGTACGCCGTGGTCGCCACCGCCGACATCAAGCTCACCGTCACCGGCGCGTCGTCGCCCTCGCCGAACTTCCCCGTGTACCTCCACCGGCTGAGCCAGAGCTGGACCACTGCCGCCACCTGGAACAACAGCGGCAGCGGAGCGTGGACCGGCGGCACGTGGGCCGGCGCCGCCTACGACGTCAAGAACGTCACCGGCACCCCCGGCGAGTTCGACATCTACGCGGGCAAGCTCGCCCAGGACTGGGTCAACGGCACCGTCGCCAACCAGGGGCTGATCCTCAAGGCGGACGAATCGACGCAGGTCGGCGTCGTCCAGTTCGCCTCGACCCAGGCGACGAACGCCGCGCAGCGGCCCTCCATGGTCGTCGACTGGACGTCCCAGACGGGCAGCCGCGAGTTCAACACCTTCGTCGGCCAGAAGCTGGACTCGCGCTGCGACGCGAACGTCAACGTCGGCAACGGCAACCTGCTGCTCCAGTGCGCCGAGTACGCGATCGGCGGCGTCGGCCGGCCGCTGACCGTCTCCCGGTTCTACAACTCCGGCGAGGCTGCCGTCTTCCAGAACGCCGGTGACACCCCGCTCGGCCTCAACCGGTGGAAACTCTCCACCGGCGTCTCCATCCTCGAGAACGGGAACGGCGCCAGTCACAACGGCGCCACCTTCCACGACGAGGCAGGCACCCCCTACGTGTTCGAGTCCAACGGCGGGCTCACCTACACGACCCCGCCGGGCCTCAACGCGAAGCTGGAGAAGAACCAGCCGGCGACCGGCCAGTACCGGCTGACCTTCGACGACTCGAAGACGGTCTACGTCTTCAAGAAGTTCACCACCGACCCCCTCAACCTGGTCTACCAGCTCTGGAAGGCCACCGACCGCAACGGCAACACGACCACGTTCGACTACGCGGCCCGTCCCGGCTACGCCGAGGGCTTCCTCTCCACGATCAAGGACACCCGTGGACGGATCACGCAGGCCGCGTACACGAACGAGCCGACCAGCGGCAAGGACTTCCTCACCTCGCTGGCCGACACGCACATCGGGCGGGCCGCCACCTACCACTACGCCGGCTGGAACCTCGACTACTCGACGGACCCCGGCGGCGAGGTGCGCAGCTACGACTACACCACCTTCGGCTCGGCGAACGGTGAGCTGTCCAAGTTCTGGGATCCCGACGGCCGGACCACGGACTTCACCTACGACACCGCCGGCCGGGTCCTCACGATCACCCGCCATCCCAGCGCCGGCGTCAACCTGACCACCACGTTCGCCTACAACGACGCCGCGACTCCCCCGACCCGGACGGTCACCGACCCGCGGTCGAAGGCGACCGTCTACACCGTGGAGCACCGCGACTACGGCAGCCGCGTCACAGCCGTCGAGGACGCCGACGGCAACGACCGGTCGACCACGTGGACCGCGCAGGCCCGGGTCGGCTCGGTGACCAACGCCATCGGCGGCACCTTCACCAACACCTGGGGCTACAACAACGGCGGCAGCCTCACCGCCACCGCCGGTCCGCTCGGCGCGACCACCAAGTACGGCTACGTCAACACCGACCCGGCGTGCCCCGCCGCCACCCCGGCACCCGCCAACCCGCAGACCCACCAGCCGATGTGCTCCTCCGACCCGGCGGCGAACCGCTCGCTGTTCACCTTCGACGGCCCGGGCAACATCACCGCGAACGAGAACGCCTTCGGCGCCGAGGCCCAGATCAGCTACAACCCCGACGGCCAGCCGGCCGCCTCGACCGACCCGAACGGCAACGCCACCACCTACACCTACGGCACGACCACTTACAACGGCGTGACCACCAAGCAGCTCCTGCGGGTCAATCCGCCCGCCGGCAACAGCCTGGCCCAGCGCTGGGTGTACTTCGACAACGGCGAACGGGTCCGCCAGATCGTGACGGGCACCGGGGTGACGGTCGACTACTCCTACACCAACAACGACCGCCTCACCGAGATCGACTACTCCGACACCACCACCGACATCACCTTCGACTACGACCACGCCGGCAACCTGACCGAGCGGGTCGACGCCTCCGGCACGACGACCTACGCCTACGACGGCCTGTCCCGACTCACCTCGATGACCCTCCCCGGCGGCTCCACGACCAGCTACACCTACGACGGGGCGTCCAACCTGCTCACCGTCACCGAGCTCAGCGGCACCACCACATACACCTACGACGACGTCAACAACGTCGCCACCATGATCGACCGGGCCGGCAACCGGACGGTGTTCGGCTACGACGCCGACAGCCGCCGCGTCGACACCTGGGCCTCGGCGAACACCTCCACCCCACCCACCACGTTCGCGATGCACACCCACACCACCTTCGACACCGGCGGCCGGCTGAAGCGCATCCGGACGACCCGCGCCTCCAGCGACGCGGACGCCAACCGGGTGATGGACTACGAGTACTGCTACTCCCCGTACACGTCGGGGACGTGCACCACCTCCAGCACCACCGACCGCAACCAGATCCAGGGCCGCAAGGACCTGGCCACCGGCTTCGTCGCCACCTACACCTACGACACCGCCGGACGTCTGACCAGGTTCAACAACGGCGCGGCGGACGACTTCGTCTACACCTACGACGCCACCGGCAACCGGCTCTCCGCCCGAAAGGGCACCGGCGCGACCACTTACTACGGGTACAACTCCGGCAACCAGCATTGCTGGACCACCACCACAAACCCCGGCGCCTCCGCCCCCTGTTCACCGCTACCGAGCGGCGGGGTCGGTAACTTCACCTACAACGGCGAGGGCAGCCAGACCCGTAACCAGCAGCTTTACACTCTCGCCTACAACGGCGCGAACCAGCAGACCTCCACCACCGTCACCTCCGGTGGACCGGCCACGTCCTACTCCTATGCCGGCGACACCAACGTCCTGCGCACCCAGGCCGGTGGAACCTCGTTCCGTAACGGCCTTCTCGGCGTGCATAGTCTCACCACCGGCGGGCAGACAACGCACGTGGCACGTGATCCGGCCGGGGGCCTGATATCCCTGCTCGTCCCCAGCGGCGGGAGCACCACCACCTACCATTACGTCTACGACGGCCAGGCCAACGTCGTCGGACTCATCGACGGCTCCGGAGCCGAACGGGCCCGCTACACCTACGGCCCCTACGGCGAAGCCGCCACCGCTACCGCCGTCGGCGGCACCCTGCCCACCAACCCCTACCGCTTCGCCGGCGCATACCTCGACGACACCGGCCAGTACAAAATCGGCCTCCGCTACTACAACCCCAACCAGGCCACCTGGACCCAGACCGACTCCGTCGTCACCATCGACGACCCCACCCGCGCCAACCCCTACACCTACGCCGGCGGCGACCCCGCCAACAACCTCGACCCCACCGGCGCACTTTTCGGTGACATCAAGGATGTCTTTACCGACCCCGATCTAGGAGATGTGCTGAGTCTTGCGAGCGACGCGACATCTCTTGCGGCGCCCTTCTTTCCGCCTGCCGGCACCGTGTCGATGGCTCTCTCTGGAGCGGCGGCTGTCAGCGAGTGCACCATCGGAAGTGACGGCGAATGCGGGAAGGCCGTGGCGGGAGCCGCAATATCATTCGCGACTTTCGGTAGCGGGGCTTTCATAAAGGGATCGCTGCAGGATAGTTACTCCTTGGCGACCAACATTGCGGGGGCCGGATTCTCCGCCTACGGTCTCATGAGCTAGCCATTCTTGGAGGAACCCTTGAATCAGACAACATCCGTCGGACTCAGCATTCTAGTCGGCGGCATTATCGGCGCTTTCTTCAGTTCGGTTCAGATCCGAACCAAGCGAGATGTCGACCCTAGCTCGTTCAGGGACAGGCAGTATCGATACTTCCCCGTGATGCTGAAAGGATTTCTAGCAATTACTGCCGCCGGCCTGGTTACTCTGGTTGCCGGGATACTGATTTGAGTCAGGACGGACCGTGGACAAGGAATGGTGTCGCCCTCACAGGTGGCACCATTCCTTCGACATATAAAAATTTCACCACAACACCGCCCGTCAAGCACGACCTTCAACCGAGACACTTATAGGCCAATGCCGCTTAGTTAAGCGGCGCGAGCGAGGATGATCGTGGCCGGTCGATCATGGCGGGTGCCGGTGTCTGTTGGGCGTTTGACCCGGTAGGCGTTGTGTCGACCTCGTCTGATGGCGCGTGGGTAGGTGCGGTGACGGCGCGAGGGGTTGAGCCGCTCGGTGATCTCCGTGAAGGTTTCCTGAAGTGCGTGCGCGTGATGGTCAGGGGGAAAAATCCGCCTGGTCGGTGACCTGGCGGCGGATGACGCGT